>NZ_RZSG01000689.1:0-3209 GCF_003997725.1 Mesorhizobium sp. M4A.F.Ca.ET.050.02.1.1 | reverse complement strand
GCCGAGGCTGGTGCGACCCATGCTCGACGAGATGGCGGCGCCCGAAATCGCCGCCGCCGCCGCGAGGTCCAGCTGCCCCTCCGCCTTGGCCATCGCTGTCGAGGACGCATATCCGGTCGAGGTGCTGCCGACGAAATGTTTTGAAAACAGGAAGAATTCGGCGTTGCGCCCTCTCTTGCTCGGGTCGGCCTCGGGAAGGCTGTGGACTTGCACGGCAGGTGGGGGCGCGATTGGCCGATGGTGGCCCGGCAGAATGATATCCGGCCCGCCCCACCAGGCCCTCAACCTTATGGCTGCGGCAACCTTGGCGCCCACCCAGCGAATCGCGCGGACGAGAACGGACCTCTTCGGAGGCTCGGCCGTTTGCCCGGCATCCCTGGCGCGGCGCACATTCAACGTGCCGTTTATCAACAGATAGGGCGCCATCGCGCCGAGGGCATCCAGAGCGATGTCGGCCTGATCTTCGCTGCCGCCGAGGCGAAATGCCTGCCGAAGCCGGTCGCGGTAAAGGCGGTGCAACCCATTGGCGTTCTCGGTGAAGTTGAAGGCCACAAATGTGACGATGGCGCTGATGGCCAAATAGTTGAGCAGTACGGTGGATTCGTCATGCTGCCAGACACCTTTCGCCATCCTGGCTGCCACGGCGAAAATGGCTGAGCATGCAATAAGCAGCAGCACCTTGATGACCACCGATCCGCTATAGTCATGCCTCATCGCGCCAAAGAAGCCACTGAGCCGGCCGGGGGCCAGATCGTCCGCGAGATAACGAACCACAAAGGTTCGCGCCGCCAGAAACAGCGCCATCGATATGACAAGGATCGTGAACAGGACGCGATTGTCGGCCGTCAGCCAGGCTGGACCGTAGGCATAGCCGCTGTCGCGGCCAAACAGCCACGACACGTCGAAGCCCCAGATCGTGATCGGCGAAAAGATCTTGATGCCCCAGATCGTGATCAACAGAAAGAAGCCGTAGATCAGCAGGGGCAGGGCGAGACCGAGTGCGAGAAACGCCGCGCGCGCCAGATAGCCGCGCAGCTGGTGTCCGATCCCCGGCGAATTCAGGGCCTTCTGCAGCCAGGAAATCAGAATGCCCCTGAAGGCGGCGGTGGCTGTGACGATGGCCGCCGCCGCCGTGATCAGCGCCTTGAGCGTCTCCATTGTCGTCTGCCGATGACCAGCCTTCGGAGAGGTCACCTCGATCAGCCACAGAATGATCTTGGGCTGAATTTCAATCAGGAGCAGGCCGGCGGTGACCAGCAGCAGGGTGCGACCGCCCTTGGCCCATCTACTGTCCTGTTCCAGGCGCTCGCCTTTGCGCGCAAAGGCATAGCTGTCGGTATAGGACCGTCGCAATCCCCAGACGACCAGCCAGACGGCGAGAACCACCATCATCGACCGCGAGAGCACGAACGGGTTGGCCACCAGCGATCGCAGGCTGGCGGCCCATCCCGCCTTGCCCCAATCGTCGCCGAAGAGCCAGTTGGCGACGTCGAGCACGATGCTGTGCCCGAGATGATCGGTGGTCGGGTTGGTCAGGATGACGAATGTCGCCAACGGCAGGATCAGCGTCAGCAACAGCAGGACATTGACCATCCAGCCGCGCATCAGAATGCCGATCGACAGCGTGATATCCTGGAAGCCGCGCGGCGCCAGGAAACGGCTGTTGTCGCGGATGTGGCCGACCAACGCGTTGTCGCGCACGTCGTCGCCCGAGGCGAAGGGAAAATCGAGCGGCCCGTCCTCGCTTTTCTTCGCTGGATCGAGTTCCAGACTTTTCGCTTGCTCGAGTTCCTGGCGCGTCATGTCGGCGATCATCGCCGATCCGATGTAGCCGCCGCCCGATACCGTCGACAGATAGTCGATCCGCGGTATGAGCTTGTACTGGTCGAGTGCCTGAAGCGCGCCGAGGCAGAACGAAGCCGATCTTATCCCGCCACCCGAAAGCGCCACGCCAAACAGCCAGGCCGGATCACCCTTGGCAACGGAATCGGGCTTGCCACCCCCAGCATCTTTCGAAGCATCCACGCCAAGCGCCTTGCGGCGAGCGAGGATGGCGTCATACTCTGATCGCAGAACCGTCTCGAATTCGTCGGTATACAAGATAGAATCGGATTTCTCTCCTTGACCGGCCATAGCTGTCCCCGACACCGCTATTGCTGATCAATACAACAGGCCACAAGCATTTTCGCAAGGATTAGCGCCGTCTGGAAAGTGAATCCGTCACCAAGATCATCCGTAACTTGAAAATCACAAGCGATTTTGACGGCATCAGGCGCCTTGCTTCGCAGATGGGAGAAGATCAGCGCGCTGACTATGGTTCATCACTTGTGGGGCAAGACGTTCGCTCAGGCGGCGGAGCCCGCAACGCGCCTGCTTTCCCGCTATCCCCATTCAGCCGCCCTCCACTTCCTGCACAAACTGCGCCTGAAATTCCGGGCTCAATGGGATCGGCTTGATCACGTCGATCAGCACGCCGTTCGGGTCGCTGGTGATGAAATGGCGCTGGCCGAACGGTTCATCGCGTAGCGAGCGAAGGATCGGAAGGCCGGCCGCCACGACACGCTCATAGACCGCGTCGGGGTCGCCAACCTCGAAATTGATCAGCAAACCTGATGTGCGGCCCCGTCCTTCCTCCGGGATCGTTTCGTGGTCGCCGTGCACGATGCCGAGATTGACCCGGCGGTCCTCGGTCGACTGCAGATGCACATACCAGTCGCTCTCGAACAGCGGCTTGAAGGCGAAATGCTCGACATAAAATTCTTTCGTACCGGCGACGTCGCCTGTCATCAGCACCGGATAGTAGCTCGTCGTCTTCATCTTTCCTTCTCCCGTCAAACAACATACAGTCTGCATGTAAATGCAATTAACATACAGGCTGCATGTATGCAACGAGAATCCGCGCGCCGCTCCAATCGCGATCGCACCGAGGCGACGCGCGCCGACCTGATCGACGCCGCGCGAAAACTGTTCACCGAAAAGTCCTATGCCGAGACCGGCACGCCGGAGATCGTCGCCGCCGCCGGCGTCACCCGCGGCGCGCTCTATCACCATTTCGCCGACAAGCAGGCGCTGTTTGCCGCCGTGGTCGAGCAGGAGGCTGCCGCGGTGGCCGAAGAGGTCGAGCGCGCCTCGCCCGCCTCGCTCCCTGCCCGCGACGCGCTGATCGCCGGCTCGGACGCCTATCTGGCGGCGATGCGGGCGCCGGGCCG
>NZ_RZSG01000688.1:0-3212 GCF_003997725.1 Mesorhizobium sp. M4A.F.Ca.ET.050.02.1.1 | reverse complement strand
GCGATGATCGAGCCGTAGCCGAGTGCCAGGCGCGGCGGCTGGTCGCCCGGCCACAATTCGGCGACGAACGGATTGACGACGCCGAACAGCTGCACGAGCGCGACCAGCGTCGAGATGCCGATGACGACGCCCGGAACGACGATTGCCGCGCCCAGCAGCCCATCGAAGACCGCTCGTGTCCGCGCCCCGACGCGCTGCAGGCCGAGCGCGGCGGCGGTGCCGGCGACCGCCGCCAAAAGCGCGCTGGTGGTGGCGATGAACAAGCTGTTCTTCAGCGCCTCGACCAGGAACGGGTTGGACAGCGTCTTGCCGTACCATTGCGTCGAGAAGCCGGTGAACTCGCTGGCATGGTGGCCGGCGTTGAAGGAGAACAGCACCACCAGCGCGATCGGCAGGTAGAGGAAGGCAAAGACGGCAACGACGAAGGCGCGCATCAGATCAGGTCCACCCGGCGCGCGCCCGACAGCCGGGCCGAGATGCGGTTGGCGGCAATCAGCACCACCACCGAGACCAGCACCAGCGTGATGGCGATGGCCGAACCGAACGGCCAGTTGCGCGACTGCAGGAACAGGTCGACCAGCGCGTTGCCGATAAAGAACACCTTGCCGCCGCCGAGCAGCGTCGGGATCAGATATTCGCCGAGCAGGAGGATCATCACCAGCGAGAAGCCGGTCATCACGCCCGGCAGCGAAAGCCGGAGCGTGACACCGAGGAAGGTCGACAGCGGCGTCGCGCCGAGATCGGCAGAGGCTTCCAGCAGCCTGCGGTCGAGCCGCTCCAGGCTGACATAGATCGGCAGGATCATCAGCGGCAGATAGCCGTAGACGATGCCGAGCAGCACCGCGCCCGGCGTGTTGATCAGCCTGACGTCCTCGATGCCGACATCGGCGAGCAGGGCCGGAATGCCGCGGCCACCCAGCACATACATCCAGGCATAGGTGCGCATCAAAAGGCTGGTCCAGAACGGGATGACGACGAGCGCCAGCAGGATCAGCCGCCAGCGCTCCGGCGCGCGCAGCGCCAGATAGTAGGCGACCGGATAGGCGACGAGCAGGCAGGCGAAGGCGCCGACCGGCGCCAGTACCATCGTGTTCCAGAACGCGGTCGCCCGCGCCGGCAGGTTGGCGTATTGCGCAAGCGTGAAAGCTGCCTGGTAGCCTCCCTCGGGCGCCCGCTCGCCGACGCTGAAGATGGCGATGGCGACGAACGGCAGGACCAGGAATACCACCAGCCACAGCGTCGCCGGCGCGAGCAGCAGCGCGGTCGTAAGATTTTTGCGAAGGAGGGTGCCGCGCATCGAAAAAGCCGCTTCGGTGCCGGCGGGCAATTGCCCGCCGGTCGCGTTGCCTGGATCGGGTTTGTGGCCGGTTCCGCTCAAGCCGACTTGAAGCGCGCCATCAGCTCGGCGCGCCCCGGATCGGTGAGCGTCGCGGCGGCGCCGAACTCCAGCGGCTTCAACAGGTCCGCCGCCGGGTAGAGGATCGGATTGTCCATCACCTCCTTCGGCAGCAGCGCGTTGACGCGCGCATCGATCGAGGGCGCGCCATTGGCCAAGTGCTCCTTCACCGCGACCTTCGGGTTCATCAGGTAGTTGAGCAGCGCGTAGCCGGCCGGCTTGTTCGGCGCGTCCTTCGGGATGGCGTAGAAGTCGGTCCAGATCTCGCCGCCTTCCTTGCCGAGCACATAGGCGATCTCCGGGATGTCGCGATGGAGTTGCGCCCCGTCATTGGTCCAGCACATCGTCATCCAGGCATCGCCGGCGCGCATCGACGGCTGATAGTCGCTCGACACCGCGAACAGATGCGGCTTGACCTTGAGCAGCAGTTCCTCGGCCTTGGCGAGCTCGTCCGGCTTCAGCGAGTTGAAGGAATAGCCGTAATATTTCAGCGCATTGCCGATCGTGGTGAGCTGATAGTCATGCACCATGGTGCGGCCGTCGCCTTCCGCCATGGCTGTGTCCCAGAACTCCTTCCAGCTCGTCATCGGCTTGGTCAGCTTCTTGGTGTTGATCGCGATGCCGGTGGTGCCCCAGTTCTTCGGCACGGCGTAGATCGTCCCGTCGATCGTGCCTTCCGAGGTAAAGCGCGGATCCTCCTGCGAACCGTCGAAATTGCCGAGCTTGGCCATGTCGAGCGCTTCGATGATGTCGAGCTTCTTGTAGGTCGAGATCGTGTAGTTGGTCGGCACGAACAGGCTCCAGCCCGAGCCGCCGGCCTGCAGCTTGGCCAGCATCTCCTCGTTCGAGCCGAAGACGTTGACCTCGACGGCAACGCCGGTCTCGGCCTTGAAGCTCTCGAACGTCGCGGGGTCGTGATAGTTCGGCCAGGTGGCGATCGACATGCGGTCGCCGAGGTTTTCGGCGGCGTAGGCCGGCGTCGGCATGATGCCGAGCTCGCGCGCCATCACCGCGGTGGCGACGCCAAGGCCGGTGAGGCCGAGGAATTCGCGCCGGCCGATCGAGCCGCGCTTCAGGCGCATCAGTTGGTCGACGAATTTCTCGGGGCTTATCGGCAGTCCGTCACGATAGGATTTCGACATGGTGGTTTTCCCTCTGGTTGGTCCCGTTGTTCTTGGGTTGCGGAAACGCCAGCGGCGCCCCGGCGGCAAAGCCGATGGCGACGGGTTCGCCCGGCTTGAAGAGGTTGTCGCGGCCAATCTGGTGATCGGCCTTGGCGAGCAGTGATCCGATACCCTGGACCTCGATGGCGTATTCTGCGGTCGCGCCCAGGAAGATGCGGTTGCGCACGATGCCCTTCAGGCTGCCGTTTCCGGCCAAGCCGAGGCTGAGCGTTTCGGGCCGCAGCGACACCGACACCCGCTCGCCCCGGCTGAGCGGCGCCCGCTTGCGCGCCGCGATCACCGTGCCGTCGGCCAGCGCGACATCGACGAGGTCGCCCGACAGGCCCGCCACCGTGCCGCTCAACAGATTGGTCTTGCCGACGAAATCGGCGACGAAGAGGTCGGCCGGCTCGTCGTAGATCTCGTTCGGCTGTCCGAGCTGGACGATGCGGCCGCCATTCATGACACAGACGAGGTCGCTCATCGACAGCGCTTCCTCCTGGTCGTGCGTGACCAGCACGAAGGTGATGCCGATCTCGCGCTGCAGGTTCTGCAGCTCGATCTGCATGTCGGTGCGCAGCTTCTTGTCGAGCGCCGCCAGCGGCTCGTCGAGCAGAAGCACCGCTGGCTTGTTGACCAGCGCGCGGGCCAGC
>NZ_RZSG01000687.1:0-3212 GCF_003997725.1 Mesorhizobium sp. M4A.F.Ca.ET.050.02.1.1 | reverse complement strand
CCGCCGATCGTCGGCAGGTAGCCGAGGAATTTGAGGCCAACGCGGTCGCGGATGTCGTCGCCGGTCCGGAAGAAGCGCTCGTTGAATTCATTCAAGCCGCCAAATCCGGCGCCGAGCAACACGCCAAGCACGAGGAAGAGCGCCAGCACCTTGGATGTGCGCGGGCCTGCCGCGGAGAGCGGCATAGTCGCATCAGAAATGATGCGCACCTTGCCGACCGGGAAGGACTGCTGCTGCGAGGCTTCCTCATAGCGGCTCAAGAACGTCTGATAGAGCGTGGTGAGCGCCGTCGCTTGCTGGTTCAGATCGCGCAGTTTGACCTGTGACTGGTTGTCGATGGAGCTCTTGCCTGCCGCGTCGGCGATCTTCTGCCTGAGCGCCGTCTCACGTGTCTGAGCCACTTCATACTCGTTGCGGTAATTTTCGGTAAGCTGCTTCAGCTCGCCAAAAATCTGCGCCGACACGTCGGCCTTCTCCTTGGCAAGCGCGACCGCTTGGGGATGGTCCGCACCGTAATTGGCCGAAACATCCTGCAGCCGCTTGGCGATGGTGAGATAGCGGGTCTTGAGCGTCGTGATGACCGAGCTGGCCGGCTGATCGCTTGCGATGGCCGAGTCGTTGAAGGCGTTGTCGGAGCCGCTGTCGACGATCGCCTTGTATTGCTGATAGCGGGCGCTGGCGCGAGCCGTATCGGCCTGCGCGACGATGAGCTGGGCATTCAGGTCGGCGAGCTGCTTGTCGCTCATCAGCTGCCCGTCGCTGTTGGCGGACAGCCCGTGCTCGGCCCGGAACGTCTCAACCGCCATCGACGCCTTCTGCGAGCTTTCGCGAAGCTCCGCCAAGCGGCCCTGCAGCCAGACGGCCGCGCGTTCGGTGGCGTCGAAGCTGGCGTTGAGCTGGTCGGCGAGATAGGCATCGGAATAGGCCTTGGTGATCGCCGTCGCCAGCGCCGGGTTCGGCGACTGATAGCCGATGGCAATCACATAGCTGCGGCCGTTGCGCTGCGCCTGCACCTCGTTCTGCAGCTTCAGCACGGCATAGTCGTGGCTCGCTTCCTTTTTCATGGCCTCGCGCGTCGCGGCGTCGACATTCTCCATGCCGGGAATTTCGTCGGCGGAGTTGCTGCGGAAATAGCCGATCACGCCGCGCAGGAAACCGATGCCCTTGGCCAGAGCCGATTGCGGCGGATTCATGAAGTCCTGGTTCTGGTCGAGTTTCAGCTTATCGACCACCACCGATGCCAGGCGGGCCGAGTTGATGATTTCGATCTGGCTGAGCAGGGCGGCATCCGTCTGCATGGTGACGGACGCGGCCGAGATGTCGTCGACGACCTTGTTCAGGCCCTCGTCGATCAACACGCTGGCGACCGACATGTATTGCTTGGGCGTGGTCTGCAGATAGATTACGCCGAGGAACAGGCCTATGACGGCGCACACCGCCACCACCTTGACCTGCCGCGCGGCCATGCCGAGCAGACGTTCGATGTCGATGAAGTCCTCACCTTTTTCCGCGTCCGCGCTAGGCAATGGCATCCTCTTGTCGAGGGGAAAATTGGCATAGTTCATCGTCGGTCCAATTCCAGGTTGCAGGCGCTATTGGCCTTCGAAGATTGGCGTCGTCACCAGAAAAGACCACGCAACATTCATGCCAGAAAGCGCTTGGCCGGGTCGGCCAAGCGCGGCGGCGTTTGTCGCGCCATCGTCGATACGCATATGCACCCAAAAGATGGGCATTATGCGGCTTCTTCCCGGCGCTCGTGCGTCCGGACGAATTGCTGCAGCATCTCGAAGACCGGTCCTTTCATGTCGTCGCGTGCCAGGGCAAAGGCGATGGTGGCCTCGATGAAGCCTTCCTTGGAGCCGCAGTCGAACATGCGGCCATTGAAGGGCTGGGCATAGAAGGACTGGCTTTGCGCCAGGCGGACCATGGCGTCGGTGAGCTGGATCTCGTTGCCGGCGCCGCGCTGCTGGTTGCCGAGCAGGGCGAAAATCTCCGGCTGCAGAACGTAACGGCCGTTGATGTAGAAGTTCGACGGCGCATTGGCCGGCGCCGGCTTCTCGACCATGGCTGTCACCTCGAAACCGGTGCCGATCTCGGCGCCGCGGCCGACGATGCCGTATTTGCTGGTCTCGCTCGGCTCGCAACGCTCGACGGCGATGACGTTGCCGCCGGTGCGCTGATAGAGGTCGACGGTCTCGGCAAGACAACCGCGCCCGCCGAACGATACCATGTCGGGCAGGAGCAGGGCGAAGGGCTCGTCACCGATCACCTCGCGCGCGCACCATACGGCGTGGCCGAGGCCCTGCGGCGACTGCTGACGGATGAAGGAAGTGGCGCCGGCGACGGGGAGCAGGCTTTCGAGCGACTGCAACTGCGCCTTCTTGCCGGTCTGCTCCAGGGTCCCGATCAATTCAGGATGCAGGTCGAAATAGTCCTCGATGACCGCCTTGTTGCGGCCGGTCACGAAGACGATGTGCTCGATGCCTGCCTCGAAGGCTTCGTCCACCGCATATTGGACGACCGGCTTGTCGACCACGGGAAGCATTTCCTTCGGCATCGACTTGGTGGCCGGCAGGAACCGCGTTCCAAGCCCCGCCACCGGTATGACTGCCTTCCTGACTTTCTTCATCGCATAGTCCTTTTGAGAAGATCGATTTCAATATGCCGCAGGCTCCGAACCCACTCTCCGTCAGCCCGCACTCTCACCTCCCCGTCCCACGGCAAACTGTGCCGCAACCCTTCGCAACCGGACGGCGATCGGCATGCTCATATGCCTCACCGCCGCCGGATCACTGAGCGCCGTCCACATCGCCCTGAGCGGCGAGCGCGCCTTGATGTGCTGGACCAGCGACAGGAACGAAGCCGCCCGGCGCAGGCTACGGCCGCGCCTGGCAAAGGCAGCCGCGGCGGCCGCGTCCATGAGATGCGTCTCGGCGAAGGCGGCGTCGGCCGCACGCATCGCCTCGACATGATGCAATTCCAGCACCCGCGAGATGGAGCCGGTGCGGATGTGATAGACATAGCCGGTCGTCGGCTCGACGACACATCTGCCGCCCTTGGCGAGCGCGCTGGCCAGCAGGATGTAATCCTCGCCGATGATCAGCTTCTCGTCATAGCGAAGGCGTTTTTCGTCGAGGAAGCCACGCTGGAATATCGGCTTGAGATAGCCAAGATTGAAGCGCGACTCGAAGACGATGTTGCCGGCGATGTAG
>NZ_RZSG01000686.1:0-3219 GCF_003997725.1 Mesorhizobium sp. M4A.F.Ca.ET.050.02.1.1 | reverse complement strand
TCTTCTATTCGTTCTATGCCTACCGGGTTTTTGGTGGGAAGGCGACGGATCTGACCTACGACTGAGGGCATAATCTCCCCCCTCGAGGGGGAGATGGCCGGCAGGCCAGAGGGGGTCGGTCCGACCGGGCTCGGCCTGCTTCCTGGCGCCGATAGGGGTCGGCGCTCCACGCGCGGGGACCCCCTCTGTCGCCTTCGGCGACATCTCCCCCTCGAGGGGGGAGATTGCCGCTCAGCTTTTGCTCGACGCCAGCACCAGCACCGGCGTTTCGCTGTAAAGCTTGGGGAACAGCGTCTTCAGATTCGCCACCTTGGGCAGGTCGTTGTAGACGATGTAGGGATAGGTCGGGTTCAGCGTCAGGAAATCCTGGTGGTAGTCCTCGGCCGGATAGAAGGTCTTGCCGGTTTCCAGCGTGGTGACGATCGGCTGAGAAAACACCTTGGCCTTGTCGAGCTGGGCGATGTAGCTCTCTGCCACCTTCTTCTGCTCGTCATTGCCGGCGAAGATCGTCGAGCGGTACTGGGTGCCGTGGTCCGGCCCCTGGTAGTTGAGCTGCGTCGGATTGTGCGCGACCGAGAAATAGACCTGCAGCAGCTGGCCGTAGGTCACCTGCGACGGGTCGTAGGTGATCTCGACCGACTCGGCATGTCCGGTGCTGCCGGTGCCGACGACCTCGTAAACGGCGTTTTCCTTGCTGCCGCCGGTGTAGCCGGACACCGCCTTGCTCACGCCCTTGACGTGCTGGAACACGCCCTGCACGCCCCAGAAGCAGCCGCCGGCGAAGACCGCCGTCTCGCTGCCGCTCGCCGCCTTCTCGTCAATTGCCGGCGGCGGGATCACCACCGCGTCCTCGGCCGAGACCGCCGGCGTCTCCCAGAAGGCGGCGGCCGCGACGGTCAGGACGAGCGCGGCGAGCGCGCCTTTGGCGAAGGTCGATGATCGCTTCTGCTGTCGAATTGCGGTCATGCTGGAACTCCCTTGCTGCTGTTCACTATATACGAAACCGGCCGCCGCCAGGTTCTCACTTTAGCGTGCGTCGGCTGCAACTTATTGCGCTGGAGCCATCGCATCGACGGGTTTCATCGCATCGGTCACCGGCTTCATCGCATCGGCCGGCTCCATCGCCCCCGTCGCCGGCTTCATGGCATCGGCCGGCTTCATCGCCTGCGTGCTCATCGCATCGGTCGCCATCGCGTTGGCCGGCTTCATCGCATCCGTCGCGGGTTTCATCGCGTCGGTCTTCGGCTTCATGGCGTCGGTGGCCATTGCATTGGCCGGCTTCATGGCGTTGGTCGCGTCGTCGGCGCGGGCGCCGGCGGCGAACGCCGTGGTTGCGAGCGCGAGGGCGAGCGCGGTCAGGAATTTGGTCATGGGTATTCTCCTTGGGTTGTGGCGCGCGATGCGGGCCGGATGGTGCGCTGCCGCCCCATGCGGCATCGCGCGAAGAAGGGATGCTCAGTTCGCCGCGGCGGCCAGGATCGGCCCGCCGCCGGGTGTCTGCACCAGCACCGCGGTGCTAAGCCCGCCATCATCGGCCGGCAGCGGCAACGTCGTCGCCTGGCCGTTCCAGCGGCCGAGCCGCTGCAGCGAATGCACGACATTGGCATGCGGCAGGGTGCGGCCGGTGTTCTCGCCGCGCGCCACCGGCACCTCGACGACGCCTTGCCGATAGCGCACCAGCCAGATGTCGGCGCCGCCTGCCGGCGCCGTGCCTGCGCCGATGCTCACCTTGCCGTCGCCGAGCGCGAGCGCCGGACCCTTGGCTTGCGGGCTGGTCGAGATCAGCCGTTCGATCTCGCCGGGCGCGGCGCCGACCGCGTCGGCGCTGCCGTTCACCACCACCTGCGGCGTGAACGGCCCGTCATGGCCGAGCGTCGGCTCGTAATTCACCTGGCGCTGGGTGAATTCCTGCCGGCCGAAAATGTCCTTCCAGCCGAGATAGTCCCAGTAGGTGACGTTGAACGACAGCGCCAGCACGCCCGGCCGGTCCTTGACCTTGATCAGATTGGCATTGGCCGGCGGGCAGGACGAGCAGCCCTGGCTGGTGAACAGCTCGACCACGGTCAGCGGCTGGGCGGCGGCCGTGCCGGCGGTCGTGGCCAGCGCGATGAAGGCCGCGCTGGCGAGGAGCGCGCTGCCGAGCGACGTCTTGGGTCTGGTCATGGGGAAGTCTCCGTTGCGGCGGGGTCTTGCTCCCATTTCGCCACCGCATCGGGCTTCGTTACAGACTTCACCGGTTTGTGATTGCGCTGCTCTTTCCCTTCTCCCACAGGGGGAGAAGGGGAAGTGCTCATCACTGCGTCAGCACCGTGTTGGACGGCCGCTGGTTGAAGTCGCATTTGCCCTGGACGGTGTAGAAGAAGTCGGCATTGCTGACGTCGGCCGGCACCGGGTTGCCGCCATCCTCCCAGGCCTGGTAGCCGGGCTGGCCGCAGGGCACCGCGGTGAAGATGTCGACCGTCTGGCCGGTCGCGACCTCGGGCATGGTGGTGGTGCTGGTGCCGATGTAGAGCCGGTTCGAGGTGGTCGGGTCGTTGGATTTCAGCACCTTCGGGCTGCCCGAGGGCACGTCCATCTGCAGATAGAGGTTGTCCATCTGGCTGACGTCGATCACCGCGCCGGCGCCGTTGCTGGGATAGAACGTATCGGCGCAGGTCGTGACATACTTCTTGCTGCCGCTGGTTTGCGTGATCGCGCCGCTGGGCAGGCTGCTGAAGTTCTTCACCGTCGAGGTCGTGCAGACCTGCTGCTGCACCTTGGTCGTGGTGCTGCCGTTGATCGTGCTGACGATCGAGGTGCCGTAGCCCTTCGGGTCACCGTAGTTGTTATAGGCATAGGTGATCGTCATCAGCGGCTTGGCGACGGTGTCGCCGAACTTGGTGCCGTAGAGCGTCATCGTCTTGTTCCAGTAGCCGGATACTTTGGTGACCTTGAACGTGGTCTGCACCAGCGCCGGCCGCTTGCGCACCGCCGAGGCGACGCCGACCTCGACCGTTTCGATCCTGGCGATCTGCATGAAATTGGTCGGCATCGGGTAGTGCGCCGAAGCCGTGGCGGTGGCGGTGCCGTCTGCGGCCACAACAAAGCTGTCGAGCTTGGCGGTGCCTTGCCCGCCATTGGCGGCGAAGGCCTGCTTCAGCGACGTCTCGCGGTCGGCCAGCGGGGTGGTTTTCGGCAGCGTGGTGACCGACAGGATCGCCGCGTCGAGCGCGTTCTGCA
>NZ_RZSG01000685.1:0-3219 GCF_003997725.1 Mesorhizobium sp. M4A.F.Ca.ET.050.02.1.1 | reverse complement strand
TCGCTGCGCGCGCTTGGCGCGAATTGCGATGCCGAAACCCTGTTTCTGGCGCTGTCGGATGCCTGGAACGAGAATGCCCGGCTGTGGGACGACGGGCGCGGGCTTGCCGCCGTCAGGCGGCGCTGGCTGGCGCGCGCCGCGGGGCTCGGCGGTGAGGTTGCTGTCAGGGTTGACGGTAATGTGGTGCGCGGGACGTTCGAGACCATTGACGAGGACTGCCGTTTCGTGATCCGCGACGATGAGGGATCTGTCGTGACGATCGCCGCCGGCGACGTGCATTTCGGCGCTGTCGCGTCGGCCCAAAGGTAACGGACTTGGCCTGACCGGCCAGGAAGGGAAGAAACATGGCGAAAGCGGAAAACGCCGAACTCGTCTTCGTGCCGCTTGGCGGCGTCGGCGAGATCGGCATGAACTTCGCCCTCTACGGCTACGGGCCGGCCGATGCGCGCGAGTGGATCGTCGTCGATGTCGGCGTCACCTTTCCGGATTCGGCGCATCCGGGCGTCGACCTGATCCTGCCCGACACGCGCTTCATCGAGGAGAACCTCGACAGTCTGCGCGGCATCGTCATCACTCACGCACATGAGGACCATTACGGCGCTCTGCTCGACATCTGGCCGAGGCTGAAGGCGCCGGCCTGGATGACGCCGTTCACCGCCGGCCTGCTGGAGGCCAAGCGGCAGGGCGAGCAGAATGCGCCGAAGGTGCCGGCGATGATCTACCGGGCCGGCGAGAAATTCACCATCGGTCCGTTCGAGATCGAGGCCATCCCGGTCGCCCACTCGATTCCCGAGCCGATGTCGCTGGCGATCACCACTCCGGCTGGCACCGTCATCCACACCGGCGACTGGAAGATCGATCCGGAGCCGACGATCGGGCCGAAGACCGACGAGGCGCGCTTCCGCGCCTATGGCGACAAGGGCGTGCTGGCGCTGGTCTGCGATTCGACCAATGCGCTGCGGGAAGGGGAATCGCCTTCGGAAGTGGCGGTCGGCGAGGGGCTGAAGGGCGTCATCCAGAGCGCCAAGGGCCGCGTCGCCGTCACCACCTTCTCCTCCAATGTCGGCCGCATCGTTTCCATCGCCAGGGCGGCGCGCGACGCCGGCCGCCAGTGTCTGGTGCTCGGCCGTTCGCTGAAGCGCGTCATCGATGTCGCCGGCGAGCTCGGCTACATGGACGGGCTGCCGGAGTTCATCGCCGAGGAGGATTACGGCTTCATCCCGCGCGAGAACCTGGTCATCATCTGCACCGGCAGCCAGGGCGAGCCGCTGGCGGCACTTGCCAAGCTGTCGCGCGACGAGATGAAATCGGTGTCGCTGACGGCCGGCGACACCGTGGTGTTTTCCTCGCGCACCATCCCCGGCAACGAGAAGGCGATCCTCGAGATCAAGAACCGGCTGATCGACCTCGGCATGAAGATCGTCGAGGACGGCGATGCGCTGGTGCACGTCTCCGGCCATCCGCGCCGCAGCGAATTGCGCAAGATGTATGAATGGGTGCGGCCGCAGATCGGCGTGCCGGTGCATGGCGAGGCGGCGCATCTGGTGGCGCAAGGGTCGCTGATGTCGATGTCCGGCATCGGCCAGGTGGCGCAGGTGCGCGACGGCGACATGCTGAGGCTCTATCCGGGCGCCGCGACCATTGTCGACCAGGTGCCGTTCGGCCGCGTCTACAAGGACGGCCGGCTGATCGGCACCGACCAGGCGATGGGCATCCGCGACCGGCGCAAGCTGTCCTTTGCCGGTCATGTCGCCGTCAATGTCGTGCTCGACGACAAATATGAGCTTGCCGGCGATCCCGACCTGGTGGCGATCGGCGTCGCCGAGGCGGACGCAAGCGGCGAGACGCTGGAGGACCTGATGCTCGATGCGGCAATCGGCGCCGTGGACTCGATCCCCCGTCAGCGCCGAAAAGACCTCGACCTGGTGCAGGAGGCGGTGCGCCGCGCGGTGCGCGGTGCCGCCAACGAAGCCTGGGGCAAGAAGCCGCTGGTGACGGTGTTCGTCACGCGGTGACGAACAAGGGAATAGGGGAGTACGGCAGTAGGGGAATAGGGAAGAATAAGCAGTCTGTATTTGTTCAGACTCGTTTCCCTACTCCCATACTGCCCTACTCCCTTACTCCCCTAAAGCGGAGCGCTTTATGCTCGGACGCCTGAACCATGTCGCGCTTGCCGTGCCGGATCTGGCCGCGGCAATGGCGGCCTATCGCGACACGCTCGGCGCGCGGCTGAGCGCGCCGCAGGCGCTGCCGGAACATGGCGTGACCGTGGTGTTCGTCGATGTCGGCAACACCAAGATCGAATTGCTGGAACCGTTGGGCGAGAACTCGCCGATCACAGCGTTCCTGGAGAAGAACCCCTCGGGCGGCATGCACCATGTGTGCTATGAGGTGGATGACATCGTGGCCGCGCGCGACCGGCTCAAGGCCAGCGGCGCGCGCGTGCTGGGTGACGGCAGCCCGAAGATCGGCGCGCATGGCAAGCCGGTGCTGTTCCTGCATCCCAAGGATTTCTTCGGCACGCTGGTCGAACTGGAGCAATCATGAGCTGGGTCTCGTTCATCGCGCTGTTCTTCGCCACCTGGTGGGTGGTGCTGTTTGCCGTCCTGCCGTTCAGCCTCAGGACCCAGGATGAGGACAAGGATGTGACACTGGGCACCGTTCCCAGCGCGCCGCGCGGACCGCATATGCTGCGTGCGGCGTTCCGGACGACGATCGCCACGCTGGTTCTTCTCGGCATCTTTTACGGCATCACGCGGGGGCTTGGCCTCGGCATCGACGACATCCCGCACATCGTGCCGGACTTCAACCAGACGCCGAAGAATTAACGACGCAGTCGACCCAAAGTCATCCCATTGCTTGCGACTCGCTTCAGCCGGAAATCCGATAGCCGGCTGTCGAACTCTCGTTGAGATGACGTTAGGTGAAGCAGTTTGGCAACCTGCCAGACTAAGCAGATGATTGCACAAAAAAAATGCAAGGCACGAGGCCTTGCAATTTAAACGCGTCCGATCTGTTTCCGGTGTCCGGCGGCAGCGAGTGACCGCGCCTAGATCGCATCCTCCCAAGACTTTGACCGCGTAGGAGAGCAGATTATTTTCCGCCCTCTCGGTTATCGGGGCACACTAGCCTAAGGCAGATGAAATTGTCACGAAGAATTTTGCCCGCAAACGGGCAATATCGTGCTGCACTGCACAATAGTACGGCAGGCCTTGCTTG
>NZ_RZSG01000684.1:0-3233 GCF_003997725.1 Mesorhizobium sp. M4A.F.Ca.ET.050.02.1.1 | reverse complement strand
CTCGGGCACTGCTTGCGAGAAGGCGCCGAAGATGACCGAGCGCAGCCGGGCGCAGGTGAGCGAGCGCATGCCGACGGCTGCGGGGTGGACCGGGTTCAGCACCGATCCCTCGGGAGTGATGCAGGTGAACGGCCGGGTAAGGCCGGTGTTGAGCAGGATCTTCGGGTTGAGCGTGTAGAGCACGTAGTAGACGCCGACCAGCAGCATGGTGTGGCGCGGGTCGCCACCTGAAGGCACGTTGAGCGAGGAGCCCAACTGCGGATCGGAGCCGGTGAAGTCGAGCACCGCCTCGTCGCCCTTGATCGTCAGCGTCAGCTTCAGCCGGCAGGGATTGGCCTCGACCGAATCCTCGTCGGCGTAATCGGCGAATTCCCAGGTGCCGTCGGGCATGGCGCGCAGCACGTCGCGCGCCTGCGCCTCGGCATGATCGAGAAGCGCGGCAACCCCTTCGATGAAGCCGGCCTTGCCGAACTTCCGCACCATTGCCTGGATCTTGCGCTCGCCGGTGTTGAGCGCGCCGACAAGCGCCTTGATGTCGCCGATGTTGAGGTCGGGCTTGCGCACATTGGTGCTCATGATACGCAGGATCGTCTCGTCGAAGACGCCCTCCCGCACCAGCTTCATCGGCGGGAAGCGGATGCCTTCCTGATGGATTTCGGTCAGCGCCCGGCTGAGCGAAGCCGGCACGGCCCCGCCCATGTCGGTGTTGTGGATGTGACCTCCGGTCCAGGCGACGATCTCGCCGTCGACGAAGACCGGTTTCCACAGATGCGTGTCGGGGGCGTGCGTGGCGACGTGGCCCGAATAGGGATCGTTGGTGAAGGCGACGTCGCCCGGCCGGTAGTCGTCGACCATCGCGATCGCGCGGTGGTAGGAAAGTCCCGGATACCACGTGGCGCCGAGTTCCATCGGCACGGCGAAGGTCGCCCCCGCACGGTCCATCAGCATCACGGTGAAATCCTGCGTCTCCTTGACGAAGGCGGAGTGCGCAGTGCGGTGCAGCGTGTGGGCCATGTTCTCGGCGGCCGCGCGGGCGTGGTTCGCCAGAACCTGCAGGTTTGTCCGGTCAAACATGGTGTCACTCCGCGAAGGTCAGCAGAAGGTTGAGGTGGCGGTCGACGCGCGCCTGCGCACCAGCGGGAATGGCGAAGGTGGTGTCTTCCTGCACGACCACGGCAGGCCCTCGGAAGGTGCTGCCCGGCACGAGGGTCTGCCGCTGGTGGAGGTCAACGGTCTCGACGCTCACGCCGGTGTAGACAGGGAGCCGGCGCGCCGGGATGGCGGCGGCGCCGATCTCGTCGATCTCCGGAAAGGAGAGCGCCGGGCCGGCACCTATCGCCGACAGCCGGACATTCACAAGCTCGATCTCGCCCACGGGGTCGTGAAAATCGTAGAGCTGCTCATGAGTGCGGTGGAAGGCCTGCTTGATTGCCTCCGGGTTGGCGCCCGCCAGCCATTGCGGTGAAAGGACGACCTCGATCTCATAGCTCTGGCCGAGATAGCGCATGTCGCAGGAGAGAGTGAGCTCAGCCGCCGCGTCGTGCCCCTGCGCCGCGAGCCAGTCGCGCCCCTCTTGCGCGAGAGCATCGAAGGCCTCGCGGATCTCGGGGAGCGACGCAGCCGTCAGCGGGCTGAAGATGGTGCGTATGAAATCCCCGCGCAGGTCCGCCACAAGCCCGCCCAGCGCCGACACCACGCCGGGGCGGCGCGGCGCCATGACACGCTTCATGCCGAGTTCGCGGGCAAGGAAGGCGCCGAGCATCGGGCCGCCGCCGCCGAAGGGCATCAGCGTGAATTCGCGCAGGTCGACGCCGGCGCGCGAGGCAAGCTTCTCGACCTCGACGAACATCTCCGACACCGCGATGTCGAGGATCGCCTGCGCGGTCTGCTCGACCGGGCGGCCGAGCCGGGCGGCAAGCTCGCCGACCGCGCTATGCGCCAGCCCGGTATCGATCCGGAGCTGGCCATAGGCCATCTCGCTGTGACCGAGCCATCCGCACACCACCATGGCGTCCGTGACCGTCGCCTGCGTGCCGCCACGGCCGTAGCATGCCGGCCCCGGCGTCGAACCCGCCGATTCCGGTCCGACGCGCAGCACGCCCTGCGCATCGACACTGGCGATCGAGCCGCCGCCGACGCCGATCGAGCTCACCGACACGGAGGGGATGTGGAGCGGAAATTCGCCGATCAGCTCGCCGGTGCCGAACTGCGCCTCGCCGCCGATGATCAGCGCGAAGTCGGCCGAGGTGCCGCCGATGTCGAGGGTCAGCACCTTGTCTTCGCCCGCCTGGCGCGCCAGCCACGAGGCGCCGATGACGCCTGAGGCCGTTCCCGACAAAAGCATGTTGACGCAGGCGCGCTTGCCTTCGGCGGCGTTCATGAGCCCGCCATTCGACTTGGTCAGCATCGGCCGGGCCGGCACGCCACGACGCTTCAGCCGCTCTTCCAGCGCCGTCAGGTAGCCAGAGACGCGAGGATGAACATAGCCGTTGAGGATGGCGGTCGAGCTGCGCTCATATTCGCGGATGACCGGCCAGACCTCGGCCGAGGTGAAGACAAAGAGCTCAGGCGCAAGGCGCGCGACCGCCAGCTTCACCGAAGCTTCCTGCGCGCCGTTGCGCCAGGCATGCAGGAAGGACACGATAATCCCCTGCGCCCCGTTCGCCTTTGCCGCCGTCACCGCACGCTCCACCGCCGCCATGTCGGGTGCCTCGGATTCGCTTCCATCGGCACGCATGCGGGCCGGAATGCCGAACACCATGTCGCGCGCGATCAGCGGATCCGGCCGCGCGCAGAACAGCGAATACATGTCCGGCATGCGAAGCCGCGCCAGCTCGATGACGTCCTCGAAGCCGGCATTGGTGAACAGCGCCAGTGGCGCGCCCTTGCGCTGGATGATGGTGTTGATGCCGACAGTCGTGCCGTGCACGAAGCGCGTCATATGGGTCGGATCGAAACCTTCGCGTTCGCCCAGAAGGGTGAGACCCGTCATCAGCTCGGCGCCCGGGTCCTCCGGCGTCGTCAGCACTTTCAGCGAGGCGACGCGTCCCGAGTTCGCCTCGAGCGCGCAGAAATCGATGAAAGTCCCGCCGATATCGACGCCGACCTTCCAGTCGGTTCCGCTTTGCGCCTCATCCCCAGTGATGACCCCATCCATGGTGCGTCCCTTCCTGTCTGCCTGCAGAAAGCTGGCACGGCTGGCCGGTCTGGGTCCAAGATGGATGATGGGCAAG
>NZ_RZSG01000683.1:0-3235 GCF_003997725.1 Mesorhizobium sp. M4A.F.Ca.ET.050.02.1.1 | reverse complement strand
CGCTGTCTTCACCGCGACCGTCTCGCTGAGCCAGGTGCCGATCTTGCTGCCAAGGCGGTCGGGCGAGATCGGCTTCGCCAGATAATCGTCCATGCCGGCCTCGATGCATTTCTCGCGGTCGCCCTTCAGCGCGTGGGCGGTGACGCCGATGATCGGCGTGTGGCTGCCGTTCTGCCGTTCGATCTGACGGATGGCGCCGGTCGCCTCGTAGCCGTTCATCTCTGGCATCGAGACATCCATCAGGATCAGCCTTGGCCGCAGCGCCCTGTACATCTCCACCGCTGTGCGGCCGTTGCCGGCGATGCGGTAGCTGAGGCCGAGGCCATTTAGGATCTGGCCGAAGACAAGCTGGTTCACGTCATTGTCCTCGGCGATGAGGATGTCGATCGGACCGTTCGGCGCGGCCGCCGGTTCCGGCGCGGGGGGCGCCGGTGTGGCCGGACCGTGAATAACGGTGAAGGCCGGCGCGGGCGCTGCTTTCGGCGCGACTGCCTCACGAACGAAGTGTGCCTTGCCGACCTGGGAACGCGCCTTCTGGATCACCGAGATGACGGTGCCGAGGAGGACGGCCGAGCGCGCCGGCTTGGTCAGATGCGCAGCGATGCCGAAATCGATGACCATCTTGCCGAAATCGACCTGGTCGACCGAGGTCAGGATCACCACCGGAATGGAGGACATGCGGCTGTCGGCGGCAATGGCCTTGGCGACGTCGGCGCCGCTCATGCCCGGCATCTGGTAGTCGAGGATGATGCAGTCGACAGCGGCGCCGAGCTGGCTGGCGCGGTCGAGGAAGGCGAGGCCGACGGCGCCGCTTTCGGCGGCGGCGCAGTCGAAGCTCCAGCTCCGCAACTGTTCCAGCAGGATCTCGCGGTTGACCGGATTGTCGTCGATGACCAGCACGCGCGCGCCGGTGACGTCGACCGGCACGATCTCGTCGCGCGCATCCTGGCTGTGCGCTGGCAGCGGCACGGCGAACCAGAAGACCGAGCCGCGGCCGATCTCGCTCTCGACGCCGATCTTGCCGCCCATCAGATCGACGAGGCGGGCAGCGATCGCCAGGCCAAGGCCGGTGCCCTCGTGGCGGCGCGTCGAGGAGCCGTCGACCTGCGCGAATTTCTCGAACACGCTCTGCAGCTTCTCGGCCGGAATGCCGATGCCGGTATCCTCGACACGAACCTTGAGCTGGACGACGCCGTCCGTCACTTCGCCGCCGACATCGACCAGCACGTGGCCCTTCTCGGTGAACTTCACCGCGTTGCCGACCAAATTGGTGACGATCTGCCTGAAGCGCCCGGCATCGCCGACGACGAAGGACGGCAGCCGCGGATCGACACGCACGATGAGCTCGATGTTCTTCTCTGCGACGCGCGCCGACACCAGCGTCGCCACGTCCTCGACCGCTTCCGACAGACGGAAAGGCGCCGGGTCGAGCATCATCTGGCCGGCGTTGATCTTGGAGAAGTCGAGGATGTCGTTGATGATGGTGAGCAAGGCATTGCCGGATTTGACGATGACGTCGGTGAAGGTCTTCTGACGCGTGGTCAATTCGGTCTTGGCCAGAAGCTCGGCCATGCCGAGCACGCCATTCATCGGCGTGCGGATCTCATGGCTCATATTGGCCAGGAATTCGGACTTGGCGCGGTCGGCGGCCTCGGCCTTGAACAGCGATGCCGCGGTCTCGGCAAAGGCGCGGCGGATCGCCTTTTCCATCGGCCTGAAGACCCAGAAGGCGACGATGCCAAGCACCGCGAACAACAGGCAGCTCGCCCACAGAAGCAGCCTGTCGCCGGCCGCGTCGGCCAGATGACGCTCATTGTCCATGGCGGTGCGGACGCGGACCAGCATCGGCTGCGCAAACAGGTCGTTCTGGTTGCGGATCTCGCGATAGCTCCATTCGTCGACCTTCTGCGCCACCGACATCAGGTTGAAGTTGCGCACCATGTCGCGCGCCGACCAGAACAGGTCGCCGTTCACGGAAGCGGAATCGAGCTCGTTGAGGGTGTTCTTCGACAGGCGCGGCCGCAGGGCGGCGAGCCTGGCGGTGAGGGTCTCGACCTCGCCGGAAAGTCGTTCCGAATGGCCACGTGCCGACGCCACCAGGCCATCGCGCGTCTCGGCGCGCCAGGTGGTGCCGGTGGTCTCGGCGAAATTGGTCGCGTTGCGCAGGTCGCGGCCGAAAATGACCAGATTGCCGCTCAGCGCGTCGACGTCATGACGAAAGGAGTTGACGCGGTTGAGCGCAAACATGACCACGGCGGAGGCCAGCGCGAAGATCAGCAATCCAGACAGATAACGGATCCGGATCGACCGGATGAACGAAGAATATTCCGGCATGCGCAACCCCAACACATACGCATAATTTTAATTGTCGGGATTACGCTTGATTTACATTAAGATTTCGTTCGCGTGGCAGTCGCCGCGCAGTTTGCTGAGAACGTCAAAATGCGGGCATTGCGCTTTTCGGCGATCGGTTTCGCTTCTGTGCTGCTGTCGACCTTCGCCTGGTGGGTCGTCGCCCCAAGTAGCGCGGCGGCAGCCACGACCACGAACCTCCCTGAATTGTGCCGACAGGTGAAGAACGACGACACCATCCGCCCCTATTCGCACGATCTTTACGACGGCACGGCCAAGGCGTTCAAAAGGCTGTTTCCGGACGCCAATGGCGCACCGCAGGAGTCCGAATTGCAGGCACAGGCCAACTATCGCTGCATGAACGGCAAGGTGCTGGTCTGCTTCGTCGGCGCCAACCTGCCTTGCGCCAGGATGAACGCCGCGCGCGACAATCCCGGCGCGGATGAATTCTGCAAGGCCAACCCGAATGACGACGTCGTACCGGCCTTCGTGACCGGCCACGACGCTGTCTATTACTACAAATGCCGGAACGGCAAGGCGGTGATCACCGGCAATCCGTGGCAGCTCGACAAGCGCGGCTTTGCCGTCAAGCTGTGGACCACGCTTCCCGGCAACTGAGGCCGGCTAGACTAGACGGAAAGCATCACCTTGATCGCACGGCGTTCGTCCATGGCGCGGTAGCCTTCGTCGACTTCCGCCAGCGGCAGCTGCAGGTCAAAGACCTTGCCGGGCTTCATCCTGCCCTTGAGCACGCGGTCAATCAGGTCAGGCAGGAAGCGGCGGACGGGCGCCGGGCCGCCCAGCATGCGTTTTTGGCCGAAGAACAGGTTCTGGCCGTCAAAGGTGACGCCATGCGGCACGCCGACATAGCCGATCGTGCCGC
>NZ_RZSG01000682.1:0-3237 GCF_003997725.1 Mesorhizobium sp. M4A.F.Ca.ET.050.02.1.1 | reverse complement strand
GCTTATCCCGAAACCCTGAGCCTCAGGATCCGCTGGCGTGGCGGCGCGCTCGACCTGCAGACGCTGTTTCCGGCCGAGTACCTATGGCTGCCGACGGCGGCGGCTGTCGCCACCGCGCTGGAGCTTGGGGTGCCGCCGGAAAAAGTCGCGGCGCGCGTGGCGACGTTCCAGCCCTTGATCAATCGCTGCCAGGTGCTCGTCACCGATGGCGGTCCGCACTTCCTGGTCGACACCGCCAAGGCTCCCTGGCATTCGATCAACCTCGCCATCGACATGGTGGCCAAGGCCAAGGTTGCTGGAAAACGCATCGTTCTCGGCCAGATTTCGGATTATGCGGGTTCGACCAGAAAGTACCGTGACGCCTACAACGCCGCGCGCGAGGTCGTTGGCCAGATTATCTATGTCGGCGACAATGCGCATCGCTCGGGCGCCGACCAGGCCGACCGCGACGGCGGCCGGTTCGTCGAATTGCGAACGCTCAAGCAAGTCTCCGACCACATCAAGCGAACGGCAGTACCGGGCGAATTGATCCTGCTAAAGAGCTCGTCCAACCTTCACCTGGAGAGGATCGCGCTCGCCTGGACCCACGACGTCAAATGCTGGGTCCCGGTTTGCGGAAAAAGGTCTGGATGCCAGGGATGCGGCCTGTTCGAAGTGCCGTTCGAGGAACATCGCGCCCATGTCAGAAAACGCAGGCGAGCCCGACTATGGCAGTGGCTTCGGCGGCTGCTGTGGCTGACCGGCGGCGATGAAGCTCTCAGGCGCCGGTCTTGATGTAGGTCTTGTAGATCCAGCCGCGCTTGCCATTATAGACGATCTGGCACCACTTCTTGCAGCTTATGACTTGCACCGAGGTCTTGGCGGGCACGGTGATCATCGCGGCCGCTTTCTGTTTCGGGCCGGCCCGCATGGTGACGGCCCGTAGAATACGTCCGGTGCTGGCCGCACTGACCTGCTGGGTCTTTGCCTTGCCATCGTCGCCTGCGGATGCCTGCGCTTCCGGCGTCTGCGGGTCCGGCGCGGGAATGGCGGCGGTCTTGGCGCCATCGGGATCGTCCTTTGCCGGCGCCGCGTCGGGCGCCGCCACCTTGGACAGCGATGCGGCTGCGTCGGATTGAGCCGCCGGCTCGGCGAATGCCGTGTCGGATGACTGGGCGGTCTCTTCGGCCTGTCGGCTTGCCGTCTGATCGGATGGAGCAGGCGCGGGGTCGCTGGACGCGGTCTTGGTGTCTGTTGCGGTCCAGCGCGGGTCGTTGGACGCCAGCGCCGGTATCTTGGCTTCCTTGGCGGCCACCACGGGCGACACCGCGTCGGCCTTGCGCGCCGCCTGCGGCGCGGTGGCCATCGTCGTCGCGTTCGCGCTGGCGGGCGCGATCTTGGTTGTCCTGACCGGGATTGTCGGGACGCTTTGCGCCGGGCTTGCGATCGCTTGCCGGTCGCTGCCCGGCAGCGCCAGCCACAGCGCAATCCCCGCCACGCCAAGCAGCGCGGCGGTGCCGACGGCGGCAATCACCAGATGCGAGTTCGACCGCACGCCCTGCCAGAACGACGGCCGCATGTCATAGCCAAACTGCATTGCAAAGCGCCGTCGTTCCGGCGCGCCGAAACTGAAGGGCTCGTTCACTCTAACCACCTCCAATAGGTGGGCCGACGTTCTTTCGATCGGTGCCGGAGGTCCGGCGGTGATCGGCATCGGTCCCAAAAACACAAGCGGGCGGGCCCGCGAAAGTCCCCGTCTTACAGCCCAGAACCCGCATCTTTTGCCGGTGATTGTGGCATCAGTGCGCCCTTGGAACGAATTCTGCACCCTTGTTAAGGATTCTGCAACATGTCGCAGCGGCACGAACAGCCGAATGGAATCAGGCGGATAGGCCGGAAGTTCCGTTCCAGGCCGTGCTTCCCCAGCGTCAGATCCTGTCGCGCAGGGCGAACCAACTGAGCGCCAGGAACAGCAAGGGCGCACGAAAACGCCGGCCGCCGGGGAAGGGCGGGATCTTTAGATCCTCGATCAGCTTCAGCCGGTCGCGGTTGCCGAGCACGGTCTCGGCATAGAGCTTGCCGAAGAAGTTCGACAGCATGACGCCGTGGCCGGAATAGCCGCCGACCGAGATGACATTGGGCATCACTTCGCGCACGAATGGCTTGCGCGGCACTGTGATGCCGACATAGCCGCCCCAGCCATGCGTGATCTCGACATCCTTCAACTCCGGATAGAGTTCCGCGATCTGCCGGCGGATATGGATGTGGATGTCCTTCGGATCGTTGACCGCATAGACCTCGCGCCCGCCGAACAAAAGCCGGCCGTCTTTCGACTTGCGGAAGTAGCGCACGACGAAGCGGGAATCGTCGACCGACTCGCCGCCCGGCAACACCGTGGTTTCCGATCCGAGCGGCACTGTCGCGCCGATGAAGGAGCCGATCGGCATGATGTGCGCGGCGCTCACCGGCTCGAGCGTGCCGCCATAGGCATTGACGCCAATTAGGCATTTGTCGGCGGTGATCGTGCCTTTCGGCGTCGTGACCCTCACCTTGCCGCCGCTGGAGACGATGCCGGTCGCAGGTGTCCGCTCGAACAGCTGCGCGCCGGCCTCGGCCGCTGCTTTCGCCGTGCCGATCACCAGCTTCAACGGGTGGATATGGCCAGTGCCGGTGTCGCGCGTGCCGCCGAAATAGCGCGTCGAGCCCAGCCGCTCGGCCGCCTCCTTCTCGTCCATGAAGGAAATGTGCGGGTAACCGAAGCGGCTTGCCATGATCTCGGCATGCGCCTTGTAGTCGTCGACATAGCGCTGCTTGTGCGCCACCGACAGCTGGCCCGGCATGTAGTCGATCTCGATCCTGTTGACGGCCGCGAATTCGAGCAGGTGCGCCTTGGCCTCCTCGGCGAGGTCGAACAGCGCCTTGGCGCGGGAAAGGCCGTATTCCGCCTCCAGCTCCTCGGCCCAGGCGCGCTGACCGGTGCCGAGCTGACCGCCATTACGCCCGGAAGCGCCGTCGCCAAACCGATGCGCCTCGGCGAGCACGACATTGCTGCCGGCCTTTGCCAGATGCGCCGCCGCCGACAGGCCGGTGAAGCCGCCGCCGACGATGACGACATCGCATTGGCGGTCGCCGTCAAGGGCTGGGTGTTCGGGTCTAGGTCCCGCGGTGTCTTCGTACCAGGAGCGGCCAGGAGAGATCGGTGATTGGTAAGGCATGATTGAGTAGGGGAATAAGGGGATAGGGGAATAGGGGAATAGG
>NZ_RZSG01000681.1:0-3239 GCF_003997725.1 Mesorhizobium sp. M4A.F.Ca.ET.050.02.1.1 | reverse complement strand
GCGCTGGTACGCTCGGGGATATTGGCCGACGTCGACGACCTCAGCGCGCTTTTCGACCGCCAAGGCGCGTACCCCGACTATACGCTGGACGCGTTCCACTGGCGCTGATCGGCCGGCTCACCCGATCCGGTTTCCATCTTTTGGATCGAACAGATGCAGCGCCGCCGGATCGGCCGACAGCCGCACAATGTCGCCCGGCCTAACGTTGCTGCGCCCCATGACGAAGACGCAGACCTGCTGGTTGGCGAGCCTGACATAGAACTGCGTCGACAGGCCAAGCGGCTCGACCACCTCGACCTCCGCCTTGAGCGCGCCATCGTCGACCAGCCTGATGTGTTCCGGGCGCAGCCCGATGGTGAGCGCATCGCTATCCTCCAGAGGCAGCCCGTCCGGCAGCCTGAGCTTCTGGCCGTCGGCGAGCACGGCATCGAGCTTGCCGGCCTTGGCGACCTTCGCCGGCAAGAAATTCATGCCGGGCGAGCCGATGAAGCCGGCAACGAAGGTGTTGACCGGCCGGTCGTACAGCTCCAGCGGGTGGCCGACCTGCTGCACATAGCCGTCATGCATGACGACGATGCGGTCTGCCATGGTCATCGCCTCGACCTGGTCGTGCGTGACATAGACCGAGGTGGTCTTGAGCTGCTGGTGCAGCGCCTTGATCTCGGCGCGCATGTGGACGCGCAATTTGGCGTCGAGGTTCGACAGCGGCTCGTCGAACAGGAAGACCTTCGGGTCGCGCACGATGGCGCGGCCCATGGCGACGCGCTGGCGCTGGCCGCCAGAGAGCTGGCGCGGCAGGCGGCCGAGGAAACTGTCGAGGCCGAGGCGCTTGGCGGCCGCGCCCACCCTGCCGTCGATCGTCGCCTTTTCGGCCTTCTTCAACAACAGGCTGAAGCCCATGTTCGACGAGACATCCATATGCGGGTAGAGCGCGTAGGACTGGAACACCATGGCGATGTCGCGGTCCTTTGGCGCGACATCGTTGACCAGCCGCTCGCCAATGCGGATCTCGCCACCAGAGACTTCCTCCAGCCCGGCGATCATGCGCAGCAAGGTCGACTTGCCGCAGCCGGACGGGCCGACCAACACGACGAATTCGCCATCGGCGATCTCGAGATCGACGCCGTGCAGGATGCGTAGCGAGCCATAGTCCTTCTCGACATGTTGCAGCGTGACGGAAGCCATTGATTACCCTTTGACCGCGCCGGCGGTGAGGCCGGTGACGAGATAGCGTTGCAGGAAGGCGAAGAAGATGCAGACCGGGATCAGCGCCAGCACCGAGGCCGCCATCATCTGCCCCCAGTCGACGGCGAACTTGCCGATGAAGGTGAGCAGGCCGACGGCGAAGGTCTTCTGGTCGTCGCTGGAGATCAGCATCAGCGCGAATAGCAATTCGCTCCAGGCGGCGGTGAAGACGAAACCGAGGGTGGCGCCCATGCCGGGCAACGTCAGCGGCACGATCACCCTGCGCATCGCCTGAGCGCGCGTGCAGCCGTCGATCATCGCCGCTTCTTCCAGATCCTTCGGGATGCCGTCGAAGAAGGACTGCATGAGGAAGGTGGCGAAGGCAGTGTTGAAGGCGGTGTAGATGATGATCAGCCCGGTCAGGCTGTTGGTCAGGCCTAGATCGCCCATGATGCGGTAGATCGGCGGGATGACCATCACCAGCGGGAAGGTCTGGGTTAGCAGCAGGAGAATGGCCAGTGTCGCCTTACCGCGAAAGGTGAAGCGCGACATGGCGTAGCCGGCGAGCGTGGCGATCACCGTCACCAAAGCCGCCGTCGATACCGAGACGATGACGCTGTTGAGGAAATAACGCGGGAAGTCGGAGGCTTCGAGCACGGTGACGAAGTTCTGGAATGTCGTTTGCGACGGCCAGAGGGTGATGCCTTCGGAGTATAGCAGGCGTTCCGGCGTCACCGAGATCTTCAGCGTCCAGAAGATCGGAAACAGCGCGAAGACCATGTAGGCGGCGATGGCGCCGTAAAGACCGATGCCGCCGGCGATGCGCGAGGAGGTGGAGCGACCGGCGATCATCAGACGTGCCTCACCAAGGTACGGCGGACGGCGATCAGCCCCACCGCATAGGCGATCAGCAACACTAGGAGCAGCACGGCGACCGCCGAGGCATAGCCCTTGTCCAGCGACTTGAAGGCGCTGACATAAATGTAGACCGGCACCGTGCTGGTCGAGCCCGCCGGCCCCCCTTCGGTCATGACGAAGATCAGGTCGGCGAAAGTGGCGATCCAGATGGTGCGCAGCATGACGGTGATCACAATGGTCGGCGCCAGGAACGGCAACGTGACCTTGGTAAAACGTTGCCAGGGCGAGGCGCCATCTATGGCGGCGGCCTCATGCAGTTCCGACGGGATCGACTTCAGCGCGGCCAGCAGCGTGATGGCGAAAAAGGGAATGCCGAACCAGATGTTGGCGATGATCGGCCCCCACATGGCGGTGGCGGGATCGGACAGTATGTTGGTCGGCTCGGCCTTCAGCCCGAGTGCGAACAACCAGTGCGGCAACGGCCCGACGATCGGGTTGAACAGCCAGGCCCAGGTGAGGCCGGAGAGGAAGGACGGCACCGCCCAGGGCAGGAACACCACCGCCTGCACCACCTTGCGGCCGACGAACGGCTTGTCGAGCAGAAGCGCCAGGCCGAGCCCGAGGAAGAACTGGAAGAACAGGCTGGCGACGGTCCACCACAGCGTGTTGATCAGCGCCTGGCCAAGGACGGCGTCCGAGAGCATAGTTTGATACTGGCCGAGCCCGACATATTCCGACTTGAAGGCCGAGAATTTGCGGAACGAATAGCTGATGCCGATGATCAGCGGCACCAGAAGCACAACGACAAGCAGGACGATAGCCGGCGAAAGATAGAGCCAGGGCTCGATCGCGGTCTTGTTCAGCCCTCTCTTGCGCGGCCGGGCGGCGGATCGGATTTCGGACACTGCGTAGGTCATACGTTTTGGCTCTACGGTGGTGAATGGGTGCCGGCGGGCAAAACAGCGTCCTTCTCCCCGTTCACGGGGAGAAGATGCCGGCAGGCAGATGAGGGGCGGCGCGAACCTTTCGGGAGTGGGCGCTGCCCCTCATCCGGCCCTTCGGGTCACCTTCTCCCCGTGAAACGGGGAGAAGGAAAAAGCCTGCGCCTACTTCTTATTTTTAGCCAGCCAGTCCTGCTGCTCCTTGGTCAGGAACGCGGCCCACGCGTCGGCCGCCTCCTTGGCCGTCTTCTGGCC
>NZ_RZSG01000680.1:0-3240 GCF_003997725.1 Mesorhizobium sp. M4A.F.Ca.ET.050.02.1.1 | reverse complement strand
AGGCTGCTGCAGCCGACCGGCCCGGTGCGGCCCGACAGCTACGACTTCTCCTTCGACAGCTATTTTTCCGGTATCGGCGCCAGCGGCTTTTTCCTTGGCAATCCAAAGACAATCGCCAGCGAAGATGCGCCGCCCTCGGCGCGCCTGGCTTCCACGATCGAGAAGGCGCGGGAGAGCATCGCCAACCACATCCGCGGCCAGGTCGGCGGCCCGGAGGGCGAGATCGCCGCCGCACTGATAGTCGGCGTGCGAGCGGGCATCCCCGATGAGATCAACGAGGCGATGCGGCGCACCGGCATCTATCACGTCATCTCCATCTCGGGCCTGCACATGGCGCTGGTCGCCGGCACCATCATGCTCTTGCTGCGCGGGGCCTTTGCGCTGTTTCCCGACTTCGCCTCGCGCCGGCCGGTCAAGAAATATGCCGCCGCCGCCGCACTCGTCTCGATCGCCGCCTATCTCGTCTTTTCCGGCATTGTGGTCGCGGCCGAACGCAGCTTCATCATGCTGGCGGTGATGCTTGTCGCCGTGTTGTTCGACCGGGCAGCGCTCACCATGCGCAATCTGGCGATCTCGGCCATCGCCGTCATCCTGGTGTCGCCGCACGAAGTGGTCGGCCCGAGCTTCCAGATGTCCTTCGCCGCCACGGCTGCCCTGGTCGGCGCCTATGCCGGCTGGGCCGACTATCGCGCCGACAGGACGACCACGCCGCCGCCGAAGCGATCGTTCCTTCGCTTTACGTCGCGCAAACTGGTGATGGGGATGGGTGGCCTTGCCATGACCTCGATCATCGCCGGCAGCGCCACGGCGCTCTTCGCCATCTGGCACTTCCAGCGCGTTTCGCCACTCAGCCTGGTCGCCAACCTGGCCGTCATGCCGATCGTTTCGGTGGTCATGTTCCTGGGGGTCGCCAGCGCCCTGACGATGCCGTTCGGCCTCGACTGGCCATTCCTGTATCTGATGGGCAAGGGCCTGACCGCGATGATCGCGATCTCCGGGTGGATTTCCGAACGCTCGCCGGTCGATGCCGTCGGGCTGATCTCCATCCAGTCGGTGCTTTTCGTGACGATAGCGCTGGTCATCGCGACCATGGCCACGACCTGGCTGAGACTTGCGGCGATCCCCTTCGCTCTGGCGGGCCTGCTGACGGTTTCCAATACCCGCACGCCCGATGTGCTGATCTCGGAGGATGCGCATCTGGTGGCGATGCCGATCGGAGGCGGCGAGCTCGCCGTCAACCGGGTGCGGTCGAACGAATTCACCACCGACAATTGGAAACGCGCGCTGGTGGCCGAGACCATCGTCGAGCCGGAGACCTTCGAGACAGGGGATGCACGCTTCGACATCGATCCGCTCGACCTGCCGCCGGGCTCGCCATTTTACTGCAGGGACGGGCTATGCCTTGCCCGACATCCGTCAGGCGCAATCGTGGCGCTCGCGGAAAACCGCAAGACGGCGCGGCCGGCCTGCGCCTTCGCCGACCTGATCGTCATCGACGACGCCACCGCCTACAGTCCCTGCTGGAATTCGCTGGCCCTCGTCGTCACCAAACGTCAGCTCGCCGCTCCGGCAGTGCCGCTGTCTTCTTCGATCCGCAATCGGCGAGCGCGCAAGCAACAATCCGCTACGCGGTCGAAAAGCCCTACCGGCCATGGCACGAGCAGCGCAAATACTCTCGCGAGGCGAGGGGACTGCCGCCTTACCAGAGACCCGAAAAACCGGTGGTCAAACTGGCGCCGTCGGCTCAGTAGCGCCGGATCAGGCCGACCAGCTTGCCTTGCACCTTGACCCGGTCAGGGCCGAAGATGCGGGTCTCATAGGCAGGGTTGGCAGCTTCGAGCGCGATCGATGCGCCCTTGCGGCGGAAGCGCTTCAGCGTCGCCTCTTCCTCGTCGACCAGCGCCACAACGATCTCGCCGGGGCTCGCCGTGTCGGCGTTGCGGATGATGACCGTATCGCCGTCGAAGATACCGGCCTCGATCATCGAGTCGCCCTTGACCTCCAGCGCATAATGCTCGCCGCCCGAGATCATGTCCGGGGGCACCGAGATCGAATGCGTCTGGTGCTGGATGGCGTCGATCGGCACGCCGGCGGCGATGCGGCCCATTACCGGGATCGACACCGCCGACACAGCGTCGTCGTCATTGCTGGGGGTACGCGACGGCGACGCCGGTTTGATTTGCCGACCGAGATTGCCCTGTCCCAGGCTTCCCTGGATGACGCTCGGCGAAAACTTCTTCGCCGCATTGAGACCGGGCGCGATCGAGTCAGGCAGGCGCAGCACTTCCAGAGCACGCGCCCGGTTCGGCAGCCGGCGAATGAAGCCGCGCTCTTCCAGCGCCGTGATCAGCCGGTGGATGCCCGACTTCGAGGCGAGATCGAGCGCCTCCTTCATCTCGTCGAACGAGGGCGGAATGCCGCTTTCCTTCAGCCGTTCATGGATGAACATCAGGAGTTCATGTTGTTTGCGCGTCAGCATGGCGGCCCCCACGGGTTCTGAAACCAGAATCAGAAAAACAAACCCAGAACAAACACTATCTGTTCCAGTTGTGTTCCGCAACCGTTTAAAGTTTAATGAATGCGTTGACGTTTTGTTCAGCGTAGCATCAGCACGCGGCAAGCGTCGCCTGCGGCTGCAGCCGGGGCGAAGGGCTCCCGCACGACAAGGCCGTTGGCGTCGGCGAGCATGCGCAGCATCGAGGAGTCCTGGATGCCGAAGGGGGTGGCAACCATTGAGCCGGCTTCTTCGCGGACCACGGCGCGCACGTAATCCTGCCTGAGATCATTGGCCTGCATCGCCGTGCCCAGGCGTGCCTCGCGCAGGTCCTGCCGGAAGTCGCGGCCACCGAGTCGCGCCAGCAAGGGCTTCAGGAACAATTTCGAGCAGACCAGGCTGGCGACAGGGTTGCCCGGCAGGCCGATACAGCGCGTGCGCCCCATCCGGCCGAACATCAGCGGCTTGCCCGGGCGCATGGCGATCTTCCAGAAATCGAGCGTCATGCCTTCGCCGGTCAGCACGTCGTGGATCAGATCGTGGTCGCCGACCGAGGCGCCGCCCAGCGTGACGATGACATCGGCCTGCTGCTCGACGGCCTGCCTGACCAGCGCGGCGATCGCTTCCTTGCGGTCGGCGGCGATGCCGAGATCGAGCGCGCGGGCGCCGACCGACTGAGCGGCGGCGGCGACGCCATAGGCGTTGGACGAAATGATCTGGTCGGGACCAAGCTCGCTGCCGGGCGG
>NZ_RZSG01000067.1:0-14740 GCF_003997725.1 Mesorhizobium sp. M4A.F.Ca.ET.050.02.1.1 | reverse complement strand
AATCGATGCTTTGCTCACCTTGATAAATCCCCTCAACTTCAAATGGATAGCAAAAAGCTCTTTGTCTGTTTCCTGTAAACGTCCCGCATAACGACACGCACGAATCTGTTAGCAGATCGCCGGCGAGTCAAGCTCTTTCACCGCATGATCCACCGTCCTTTTTTTGCACTGGAATGTGCAATTGCCATGGAATTTTGACCTTCCCAAGCGCGGGAGCCTCGGCCAAATGGTTGGGGTGCCATGCATTCCATTCCGGGCACCTCGCAAGTCTCGCGAGTGCCTCCCGGTCGAACAAGATCTTACGGCGTTGCGTGCCGAAGCGGTCGTGGAAAGAAGTCGATTTTGCCATCCGATACATCGGCCACAAGCGGGCAGGTAAGCGAAGACCCTCCAGTGGTCCTCCCGGGCATCGAACCTAGAGTGGGTTACATCTCGTCTGGGTTCTTTACATCGTCACGCGCCCATGGCGATACGTCTCCACGGCAGCTCTTTGCTACCGTCGCCGGGGTGATTTGAACCTACGCGTTTTCATCGCGGAGCTTCGCATCGAGGCGAGCGAATGCATCAGCCCCGAATAAGCGGTCAAATCGGATGAGCGTTCTCGAGAAAGTGGTACCCCTTCCGTGCTTCAAACAGATCTTGCGGAAAATGAGAGGGCTGAGTTGCCATCTTTTCGTTCCCTGACGGGCCAGTCGCGGGGGTGAGCACACCATGATTCATCGCCCAAACAGCAGCCTGCGTACGATTACGAACCCGAATCTTTCGAAGGATCGCCTTGACGTGGACCTTCACCGTAGCTTCGGCGATTCTAATCTCGCGCGCGATGGTTTTGTTAGAATCCCCTTTGATCAAGCAACGTAGAATACATTTTTCCCTGTCCGACAAAATTGACAGGTCTCTGTCGACATTCTCCATTTTAGCAGCTGCGACTGTCACATCATCCGTCACCGCGTCATATTTAAGATCATGCCTTATGTCCTGAATAAATGTCGAAGGCTCCACAGGTAACACCGTCTGCCCGAGCATAACCAACTCGAGAGCTTTGATGAACGTGTCGGAAGGAGCGACTTTTGATAAATATGCGTCAGCTCCCGCACGAAAGGCCGAAACTATATCGCTCGATCGACAGTGATCGGCCAGCACAACGACGTGGCTGTTCGAACAAATCGCTTTAAAGTCGGCAATTTGTGCGAATTCAGCATCTGCATCAGTACCGCCGACATCCAGGATGAGCAAGATCGGTCGGTGCTGGGGTAGCGGCTTCTGCAGAAGATCGTGAACACAAGCCGCAGAGAAAAGAATACGAAACTTTGCTGTATCCAAGATTCGACTAAGGCCTTCTCGGAGTAACTCGCTCGGCCCGACAAGCACCGTCATGAAAGATTGTTTTGTCATCGTAGCCTCCCCAACGCGCCCGGTAAGGCGCTCGGGGCGCCAACCGCATATCTTTTAAGGTTACGCTAGGAAAACCCTACACCCAAATACCCTCTTTAGGCGTAGGGGCAGCGTCTCGGGACCATCGGGATTTCTCAAACCTGTTGGCCTTGGGGAAGGTATGATGCAGGCGGCGGGCCTGCATTCTTCGCAGCGTAGCGCATTGGACGAGTTCGTCCAAGTCGGTGCCTTATCCGGAAGGAGTGCCCACAAAGGGATAGTTGTGCCGCAGGCGGTGAAGGGTCACGATGAGGAAGAGTCTTGCCCGTCGACCCGTGCTCGACCAGTTCGGGGCGGCATCGTCACCATTGAAGGTGAAAGCCACACGCCATGGCCACAGAACACAATTCCGAGCCCGTCACTCCCTCGTCACGGGCCGGCGGCCGACGGATCAGGGGAATAAGGGCCATCCTGCTGGTCTTTGGACTCTCCGGTGTCGCCGTCCTGGGAGGGGCCGCGGTCAGAAACTTGGAGCCCCTCAACCGGGAGACCATCGGGGTTGTTTCCAGGGCCGTGGCGCAGAAGCTCGAGGATATCTCCGGAGCCGCGGTGCAGAAGGTCGAGGATATCTCCGAAGCCGTGGTACAGAAGGTGTCTGCTGCTATCGATAGCTGGCAAGATCAACCGGTTCAAGCCAGGGCCGAACCCTCCCGCGCGATCGTGTCGGGACCGGATGCGTCGGCCGCGACCTTGGTCGAGGCGAGCGTCGTCCCTGCCGTCCCCGCCATTGCCGAGCGCCCCAAAACCCTCGGCAAGGGACCGGATGCGCCGGCCGTGACGTTGGTCGAAGGGAGCGTCATCCCTGCCGTCCCCACCAGTGCCGGGCGCCCCAAAACCCTCGGCACGGCGCCAGAAACCGGAAGCCTGTTCGGCGTCGGCGACCGTCTCAGGGTCGTGTTCTACGAGCGCGTCGAGGTCGAGGAAGACAAATGGGGGGGCGCGTCCTCAGCCTCAGCCCTGCGCGGCATCCTGCAGCGTCCGGAACTGAGCGGCGAGTACATGGTCCAAGAAGACGGCACGATTTCCGTGCCCTTGCTTGGCTTCATTCCGGTCGCCAACCGGTCGACGCAACAGGTACAGGCCGACCTGGCGGAAACCTTCGAACAATTGCTGGGCCGCAAGGGGCTGGTCAACATCCTGTCGCTGGAGCGACCGCCCATTTACGTGCTGGGGCCAGTCAAGAATCCAGGCTCGTTCAAGTACGCGCCCGGCATGACGATCCTGCACGCCATCGCGCTGGCCGGCGGACTCGACCAGGGCCAGGGCGAGCCGTGGCAGAAGATCGAAGCCGTGCGTGAAAGCCAGAAGCGTAGCGGGGCGATCGATGCAATGTTGAAGTTGCTCGCTCGCGTGGCGGTGCTGAGAGCCGAGCGCGACGGTACGGCGCCCAAGATTCCACGCCAGCTGCTGGAGTTGGCCGGCGCGACTGAAGCCGCCAACCTCATCAGCGAGCAGAGCGACCGGCGCAAGGCCGTCGCAACGGCCCGCAAAGATCGCGAGCGCACGATTTTTCGTGCACTGGAGGCGGCCAGGCAGGATGTTGCCGCGTATGGGCGCATGGACTCGCTCGACGAGCTCATCAAGCTGCGCCAGGAGCGCGTCAACAGCATGCGCACGCTCGTGGACCGCAACGTTCTCAGCATGACGGTGATGGATCAGGTCCGGAGCGAGTTGTCCGACGCGGAACAGCGTCGGAAGGATGCCCTCAACCAGTACGCCATGGCCAAGCAGCGCCTCGCTTCGCTAGAGGCAGAGTCGTTGCAGATCCGGGCCGACCTCATGAACGATCTGGAGGTCGAGATCGAGTCCACCGAGACCCAGATCGCGGCCAATATGCGCGAGTTGAACGCCAGCGAAGGCGTCCTGGACACGCTGCCGATGACCCGCGCCCAGTCTGTGAAGGACGCGAACAGCGTAACCTATCAAATCGTGCGGCAATCGGCAGCCGGACCGGTCAGCATCGAGTCCCTCGGAATGACCCTGCTGCAGCCGGGCGACCTCGTCAACATTATCGTGGGCGACGGCGAGCCAAGAGAGCTGGGCGGCTCGCCGGTCCCGACCTCGTCGCCGACGGCGTCCACTGCCAACGATGCAGGGCTTGGCAGCGAGGTGGCGGAGGAGAGGATCGGTCCGAATTGATGCCCTGCAAGGAAACGAGTGGGAAGCGCCAAACGACCACTCGCCGACAGCTTGAACCGTTTCATGAACGAGCAGGTCCGCCTCAGCTGAGTTTCAAATATCGGCATGGACTGCCCGCCATGGGTAGTCAGGAATAGGGTCTTCACTTCCCGCGCCGGCGATACGAGACTTCTCCAAATAGGCCAAACAGGGCAAACCCCGAGCGCTCCCTGGCTGAACAGCAGCGCGCGTCGAGGACAGGAGTTCTTGATGTCTCAGTCATCGGTGCAGAACCCTATCGTGTGCCTTCAGTAGGACAAGCCATGCGCCAGGATACGGTTATCGACGTTACCGTGGAGGCCTTGCCCGACATCGCGAGACTTGAGACCATTTGGAAGGAGCTCGAAGCCCGAGCAACTTACTCATTCTATCTGTCCTGGCTCTGGATCGGAACCTGGCTGCGGCATCTGCCGGGGGGCGCGCAACCACATGTTCTGGTCGCCCGGACGTCAAGCAGAATCGTTGGGTTGGCGATTGTTTGCCGGCGAAGGGCCTGGAGTTTCGGGCTGCATGCGCGGGCGCGCTGGCTACTCAATGAAACCGGAGATGCTCGTTTCGATCGACTGTTCATCGAGTACAACAACATACTTGCGGAGCGATCCTTGGCCGATGCCACCAGAGTGGCATGCCTCGAGGCCTTAGCGCATCACTTGCGCTACTCTGACCAGTTGGTGCTCTCCGGTATTGATCCGGACTTTGAGTTGGCCGCTTGTCGCACCGCAGGCCGGGCTGGACTCCTTACCGATGTGAGAGCGGACGATACGGCGCGGTGGATTGATTTCGCTAAAGTCCGCCAGAAAGGCGGAAATTTCCGCGCCACCTTGGGCCGCAACACTCGGCAGACGGTAAGCCGTGCCATGCGGCTATATGCTGAACGCGGCCCCATTGCGTTCCGGACTATGGAAGTGACATCGGAGGCGCTCGCCGCATTTAATTTGCTCGCCGAGCTTCATCAGGCGCGGTGGGGACGCAAGGGAGCCTTTGCCAATCCGAGCTTCCGTCGATTTCACGAGGAGCTCATCTCACTCGGAGTTCCCGCCGGGACGGTCCGCATCTCACGGACGTTGGCTGGAGAGCAGACAATCGGAATCCTCTACAATTTCGTGCATGACGGCCGTGTCTACAACTATCAAAGCGGCTTTCTCTATGAGCGCGACGGCCGGCTCAAGCCCGGGCTTGTCAGCCATGTTCTGGCAATTGAGGACAGCATCGGGCGTGGCGAGTGCGGCTACGATTTTCTGGCTGGGTTCTCCGGGCACAAGTCCCATCTGGCCAATGCCGAGCATCCCATGAAGTGGATCGCAATAGGCAGAGACGGTCCGGAGCGCCGCATCGAGGCAAAGCTGCGCGGTGCCAAGCGGGTGCTAGGGACCATTGCTACGAATATGAGAGAGGCCGTGGCTTGAAGCGTCGACCCAAGCAGGGCGGCCAGTCTGATTGGAGGCAGGTTTCTTGGACAATCGGTTCGCGGATCCAGCTCTTGGGCAGGCGAGTACCAGCAGGGGGTGCTGTTTGTCGGGATCGTGCGACTCGACCATTGTCGGTGCCGAACCCCACGGGCGGTCACTAGCAGCGACCCTGCGCGGACCGGGCGCAGCCCGCTCTGAAAGGGAAGGATTTGTAGGTTCCGGGCCTGCCTTGGCATCCATGTTTGCTCTGTATAGCTCGCCCTCAGAGCGGCTGTCTGAAGCAGAGTGCGTCTCCCGTTCAACTCGGGATCAAAGCACCAGTTCGCGCGGCGGGCTCTCAGATCTATGTTTCAGCGTGGCGGAATTGGTAGACGCACCGCACTGTTGATGCGGCGCCGAGAGGCTTGTAGGTTCGACTCCTACCGCTGGAGCCACCATTTCGGGTTGTTGAGCAAGGACCCTTTCGGCCCAGGTAGCTGCTCGCGATTTGCGCTTCAGTGCCTCACGATCCGGAGAGGTCGCCGTCGTCGCCCTCTACCAGGCAGGAGGTCGGGGGTGAGCGTTCTCCCTGTGCCCGAAGCGGACGAGATCGCAGCGCTCTGCTTTTCCGCCTCCGAGTATGGGTCCTACACCGCCCGTGGTCCGGAAGATTGGCTGGCAGGGCTTCCTCCGGCGCTTGACCCGGCTGGAGGCTATCTCCAAGGCCTTGGGGTGGGGCTTAGGCGGTGGTAGTCCGGAATTGGTAGTCCGGAATTGAAGTGCCCGCGATGCCATCATTCGCTTACGATGCACTGCGGATAAACGAGGGCACGCAAGGCACGGGACAGCGCTTCACTCGCATGTCGGGAGGCCCAATGTCGGCGGACGTGATGCAGATCCCGGAGCTTCTCGCGGACCTCGCGGTCAAAGACATCAAGGTCTGGGTGGAGGGCGACCGGCTGCGGTGCAATGCCCCCGCAGGCACTCTGACGGCGGAGTCTACCGACCAGTTGCGGGACCGGAAGGGCGAAATCATCGCGTTTCTGACTATGGCCGCGGTGGCGGCCCGGCAACAGTCTGCAATCATTCCCCTGCAAGCTCGCGGAACACGCACGCCCATTTACGCCGTACCCGGGCATATCGGGGCGCCCTTCTCATTCTCGGACCTGTCTAAGCACCTGGGCGGCGATCAACCGTTTTACGCACTCCAGCCGCCTGGCTTCGATGGGCAAAGCGAGCCGATGGACCGCGTCGAAGACATCGCCGAATATTTCGCCCGCCAGATCTTAGAATATCAGCCCACCGGTCCGTACATCATCGCCGGTTACTGCTCCGGCGCTGCAACCGCTCTCGAGCTGGCGAAAATCCTGCGCCAACGCGGAGCGGAGATCCCATGCACGGCGCTCTTTGGCCCGCTTCACCCCACCACCTATGGGGAATCGCCGCGTCTGCTCTTTTTCCTTGCCAAGCGTAGCGCCGATTCGTTCCTGCGAGAGGCAGCCAAGCTGCCGACATTCGGCGCTCGTCTCCGATTTTTCGGCAGTCGCCTCCGCAATCTCGGCGAGCGCGTCCGCAGCCTCGTGACCCCCATTCGCAAGAGCAATGAGCCGGTCCCGACGGATCCGGTGCTGGCGAGCAGAGCTCGACTCAAATCCACGGCGATCACGGCTTTGCGGCGGTACGTTCCCACGCCGTATTCGGGCCGAGTTTGTATATTCCTTCCGAACAAGGCCTGGATGCGATCGGGTGCAGCACCGCGCCGATGGCTTCGAGTGGTGCCCCATGCCGAGTTCTATTTCGGGCCCGAGGACTGCAACGATACCCTTATGCTGGAGGAACCGGACGCACCTGCCATCGCAGAGGTTTATCGCCAAGCAACCGGGCAAGCTGAACGATTGAGGTGATTGATTTTTTGATTTCTGCAATGGGGAGCGTATCTCATGAATGAAGTCCTACCAATCGCGGCGGAGGGCGTAGCGCTTCCCCTGCTGGAAGATGCCGATCAGCGGGCGCTGGTTATCGAATACAACGCCACGGCAGCGCCCTACCCGTCGGACAGGACGATCATCGATCTCTTCCGCGACCAGGTGGTGCGTAGTCCTGACGCCGAAGTGATCCGCTTCGGCGACGCAGCGCTGACGTATCAGCAGCTCGACGAACGTTCCAACCAGATGGCCGCGCATCTGAGCTCGACCGGCGTGGGGCCGGGTCGGATTGCCGTTGTGTTCATGGAGCACTCTCTTGAAGTCGTCGTCGCGATCTTAGGCGTCCTGAAGTCGGGCGCAGCCTATGTGCCGGTGGATGCGGCAACACCGAAGGGGCGTCTTGCAACAATCCTGAAGGACATTGCCGACGGGACCGACGGGCGGGCGCCGGTGGCGGTCACTCAGGCGCGTCTGCAGTCCGTCATTTCCCCGAACCTTGCCGACATTTTCGTGCTCGACGCCGATTTCGGGTCGATCTTGAATCAGCCGGACTCGGCCCGACCGTCGGCTGCCACTCCGGATGGCGCCGCCTATATCATCTTCACCTCCGGCTCGACCGGCACGCCCAAAGGCGTCGTGATCGAGCATCGGAGCCTGGTGAACTACATCTGGTGGGCCGCGCGGGTGTACAGTTCCGGCGAACGTCTCGCATGGCCGCTTTTCTCATCCCTCGCCTTCGACCTGACCGTCACGACGCTCTTCACGCCACTCATCACCGGTGGCCGCATCGTGGTCTATCTTGGTGATCCCGAGGTCCAGAGCATGGTCGTGCTCAAGGTCATCGACGACAATGCCGTCGATATCATGAAGCTGACGCCGGCGCATCTCGCGATGATCCGCGACCGCAATCTTGAGACCACAAGGCTGCGCAAGTTCATCGTGGGTGGCGAGGACTTCAAGGCCGGATTGGCTCGCGATATCACGAAAGCCATTCCCCATCCTATCGAGATCTACAACGAATACGGACCAACCGAAGCGACTGTGGGCTGCATGATACACCGTTTCGACATCGACCGGGATCAATCCGCATCGGTGCCGATCGGCGTTCCGGCCGCCAATGCGGGCATCTACGTCCTCAACAAGGCACATCAGCCCACCATCCCCGGCATTATCGGTGAGATGTTCATTGCCGGCGACGGCCTGGCGAGAGGTTATTTCAATCGCCCTGACCTCACTGACGAACGTTTCCTCACGGCCACCGATCCCCGAGACCGGTTTTCGAAGCTGCGGCTGTACAAGACGGGCGATCTCGCCCGCTGGAACTCGGATGGGCGCATGGACTTTCTCGGCCGCGCCGATCATCAGGTTAAGGTTGGTGGCGCTCGTATCGAACTGGGCGAGATCGAAGCCCGGCTTCTGAAGCACCCGCATGTTCAGGAATGCGCCGTCGCCGCCATCGCCACCTCGGTGGTGAAACCAGCGATACAAACAATGGCCCAAAACGGCCATGTCGAGCCGCCAGCGGTCGAAGACGGCATCGCACGACTTGTGGCCTATTATGTCTCGTCGAAACCTGTGACCGTGGCGGCCCTGCGCGCCCACCTTGCCGAAGAACTCCTGGAGCCCATGATTCCGACACACTATGTTCGCCTCGAACGGATGCCGCTCACGTCCAACGGGAAGATCGACCGCGTCTCGCTTCCCGAACCGACGGCGGAAAACATCCAGCCTGCACAAGACTTCGCCGCCCCCTCGACGGAGACCGAGAAGACGCTGGCCGCGCTGTGGTGCGATCTCCTCAAGGTCGAGTCGATCGGCCGTGACGACAACTTCTTTGGCCTGGGCGGGCAGTCGCTCTTGGTGATGCGGGCGGTGTCGCGCATGCAAAAGACCTTCGGGGTCGACGTGCAGCTTCGCAATCTCTTCGAGCGACCGACAGTGGCCGGACTGGCGGAAATGATCGACGCAATGCGCTGGGTGGCCGATTCCAGAGTCCCCTCACGCGAGGGACCGAGAGAGGAAATCGAACTCTAGCCTATCGGACGGCCCTCCGAATGGCCCTGGGGCGGATGAAGATGATGGACAAAGCTTGGGTACCTTCGCGTGGATCGGGGCTGCCTTGGGTAGCGGGGGAGTATGAGCTCTTACGGGACCAGGTCCGCCGGTTCGTCGAGGAGGAGATCAAGCCCTGCGCGGATCGCTGGGAAGAGGATGGGTTCATTCCCCGTAAGGTCCTGCGCCGCATGGGCGAACTCGGCTTCTTCGGCATCCGCTACCCGGCCGAGTATGGTGGTGCCGAGATGGACGCGGTTGCATCGACGGTCTTCGCCGAGGAGCTCGGGCGCTCGACCTTTGGCGGCGCCGCCGATGCGATGCTGGTCCACAGCGACATGGCTTCCATGTACGTCTTTCACGACGGAACCAAAGCCCAGCGGGCCCGCTGGATGCCGGGCATTATCAGCGGCGAGGTGATCACCGCGGTCGCCATCACGGAGCCGGATGCGGGCTCGGACGTGAAGGCCATCCGCACGCGCGCGCTCCGAGAGGGCGACACTTACGTCCTCGATGGCACGAAGCTCTACATCACAAATGGCGTCCACGCAGATCTCTACTGCGTCGCCGCCAAGACTGATCCCTCGGCAGGAAGCAACGGAATCACGATGTTCCTCGTCGAGAAGGGCACGCCCGGGTTCAGCGTTGCCCGGGAGTTGGACAAGCACGGCTGGCGCTCCTCCGATACGGCGGAGCTCGTCTTCGACGGTTGCCGTATCCCCGCGGAGAACGTCCTCGGCGCGGAGGGACAGGGCTTCTACTCCATCATGCGCAACTTCCAGAACGAGCGCCTTGTCCTCGCGGCCATGGCGATAGGGACGGCCGAGGCGGCGATCGATATGACCCTCGCCTGGGTGAAAGCCCGCCGCGCATTCGGGGGCGCCCTATGGGACATGCAGGCGATCCGTCAACGTCTCGCGATGCTCTCTGCGAAGGTGGAGGCAGGCCGCCAGTTTCTCTATGCCACAGCTTGGCGCATGGCGGCCGACGAAGATTGCCTGCGCGAGATCTCGATGTTGAAGGCCATCTGCGGCGAACTCGTCAACGAGGTCGCCTATGCATGCGTGCAATTCCACGGCGCCATGGGCGTCATGCGCGAGAGTCCGATCGAGCGGATAACGCGTGACGCCCGCGTCCTAACCATCGCCGGCGGCGCGACGGAGGTGATGCTGGAGGTGGTCGCGTCGATGTCGTGAGCAAAACGCCGCCGCCACATCATGCGTCGCATGCAAACCCCAGCTCAAGGATCGCATCCTGGCCGCCATGCACGACATCTCAGGTCTTGAGCGACGAGGGGGGCGGTTCATCGTGCACAGGGCCGGCGGCAGAATCCAGATTCGTCGCGAAGGCCAAGATGAGGGCCGCACACGCACCCTCGATGCTGACGGCGAGCGTCCAGCCCAGGACCAGGCCTTGAAGTCCACCGAGCTTCGCTCCCGCGATCACGAAGCACAGCTCCAGCAATCCGCCAAGCGCGAACCAGCGAGATGCCTTGCGCATCCTGTCGCCCAACCGCGCCAGCGTGCAGGCATGAAATTTAAGCGTTGATCCCAGCAGGCTGAAGCCGAGGAAGCGCAGGCTCGATCCGGCGATCTCAGGATAGGCCGGATTGAAGACCGCCAGGATCGTCTGCGAATAGGTGAAGACGAAGACGGCGCAGACTAGCGAGAAGAGCAATGACGCCATCACCGACAAAAGGATGTCATGTCTGGATTGTTTCGGGCTCGCTCGCACTACGGGGAACAGGACCGTGGCCATGGCTGCGGGAATCAACGAGGCGATGGAGACCAACATCCACAAGCACACGAAGGCAGCATTGATGGCCGGCGACAGTAGAACCAGCACGAGGTAAGGCATGATGAGGCCCGGCGCCTGCAGGGCCACGTCGAGCGCGTAGTGGTCGAAGACCTTCTTGCGGAGCGTTTGGAGCAGTTGGAAGTCGGGAGGCCCAACGAGTTGACGCGCACCGCCGCGCGTCAACAGGTCCACGCCGACGAGGGACGCCAGCAGGCCGGCCGCCCAGCTCAGAAGAAGCGCGACATGGGAGGTGTAGCCGGCAGCCGCGGCGGCGGCGATCAGCATCAGCTTCAACATGCCGAACAGCACCAGCCGGATCATCCTGCCGGCGCTGCGCAGGTTGCCCAGGAATGCCTGGTCGGCCACGATGGCGAGAACGGTCAGGCCGCAGCCGAGGACGAACGCAATACCCTCGAACCAGCCGCCGATCAGCGCACTCGAGCTGTAGAAGTAGGCATGCCCGAGGACGAACAACAAGGCGAGGCCGACCGCCAGCGCCACCCCGACGCACGCTGCTGCGGCCACCAGGCCGCGCTCCCTGCCAGGATTCCGGACGATCTCGCCCACCAGCATGGTTCCGAGCCCCGCCTCGCCCAGCGTGCCGATAAGCCCCATCACGGACAGCAGCGCTGCGGTGTTGCCGATCACGTCCGGCGAAAACAGCCGCGCCGCGAGCCACCAATAGACAAACCCGAGGCCGGCCGCGGCAGTCGTTCCGATTGCCAGAGCGCCGGAATTCATTACGAGCGCGGCACTCTTTCGAAGCTCTCGACGCACGCGAACAATGGCCGTTCCGGCGCGGTCTACCGACATGGTTGCTGTCCCGAACCTTGCTGCGCCGGCACCGCGGACCTGGCGGCGGCTGGGCGCAGGACGTCCCGGTAGACCTGCTCGATCCGGGTCACCACCGCTCCGGCCTTGAGGCGCTCGACCTTGGCGAGGCTTGTCGCCTCCAGCCGGGCGAGCAAGGCGCGGTCCTCAAGAAGTGTCTGCATTGCGTTGGCGAGGGCCTGCGCGTCGCCGCTCGGCACGAGAAGGCCTGTTTCGCCATGGTCGACAATATCCGGCATGCCGCCGATGTCGGTTGCAACGACTGCCTTTCCGGACGCCATCGCTTCCATGATCACTGTCGCGCAGGCTTCTGGCCCCACCGACGGCAGCACGCCGAACAGTGAGCGCCGCCATGCATGCATGATGGCGGAATGCGGCCACATGTTGAAGACTAGAACGTTCGGCGGAAACTCGGTTGGCGTATCGGCGACCCGGCGCCCGACCAGGACAAGTTGCGGCGCACGCTCCAGGCTGGCATAGGCTTGCAGGAGAACGTCAATGCCTTTGAGGCGCGTCAAGTCGCCGACGAACAGGATGAATTCACTCCCGGGGAGTCCCCGCAGGCAGGCATCTTCCGGGCCAAGCACTTCGACATCGTCAGGCACGAAGTTGGGGATGACGTCGTAAGGAGCACGGCCTTGGGTGAGTCCGGTGTGACGGGCCACCGCGTGGCTCACTGCGATAAAGCGGTCCACCACGCGCCGAGCGGCGAAGCTCGATGCCCAGTTGCCCAAGCTGGTCGCGGCCGCCTTCACCGCGCCGTAATGCCCTGTTGCGCAGGGCAGGCACTTTGCCGGCGCTGGCCCACTGCAGAGATTGGCGCCCAAGTGCATGAAGTTCTTCTTCGCGCAGACAAGGCCGTAATCGTGGAGTGTAACCACGAGGCGTGCACCACTCAGACCTTTGAGCGGCAGGAAGGACGCGTAAATCCAGTTATGGGCGTGAACGATGTCCGGCTCCTCCCGGGCGACCAGCCGCTTCAGGGCAAGCACCAGTTCGGGATCCGGGAAGGGCGGTGCATGGCGGCGCTCGGGATCGGTGTGGAGGCCCGACAGCCGCTGGAGCGTGCCGCGCAGGCGATGCACGCGGACCGCGCCGTCCAGCTCGGTTTCGGGAGATCCGGGATGCATCAAGGTCCCGACGCTGACATGATGGCCCCGCTGCGCCAGAGCTGCGCCGAGATTGCGGACGTGCCGCTCCTCTCCCCCGATCACCGGGGGATAGAACTGCGACAGCAGCAGGATGCGCATGATCGAACCTCATTTCAGTTGCGCGGCACCAGCGTCGAAGCCCTGCGATAGAGCCGGTTATCCTCCGGTCGATAGAGCCGCGCCTCGGCCGTCTGGCGAGTTGCCAAGGCGGGCACCGGGATTTCCTGCGTCCAGGTGTCGCCCGGCGCGACCGCGATCGATCGGAAAACGGCGTACGGTTGCCCATCAAGAGTGATTTCCAGGTCGAATCGCTGAGGTTGGGTCTCGGCGCTCCTGATGCCGACGGTGATCCGGCCGGACCCGGCGCTGGCCCATGGCAACAGCCAGAACTCCGTGTACTTGAATTCCCGGTGGGCCGCTTCGTCCCGGACGGCCAGCGCGTAGGCTCCGCTCGCCACAAGCACCGCTAGCATCACCGCGGCCCCCTGCCAAAGTCGCAGCGGCGCAAGCGCCGGCCGGGCTGGCAGATCGGGAGTGTCGCGTCGGATGGCGGCCACCAGCGCCGCGGCGGCTGTCACCGCGCAGAACCAGACCGCCCAGCCGAGCGGCGTAAGGAAGCCTGTGGCGTTCAGGGCAAAGCCCCCGGCAATGCCGGCGGCCAAGCTTGCTCCGACCGCGTAGGTGAGGTGTTGCAGCACCGAGGTGGTCCGGACGCCAATGGCCCGCAGAATCGAGTGGCCCGAGACGACGAACATCATGGGCGCACCCAAGAGGGTACGGAGGAACACGCTGTCGCTGAGCGCAACGGCCGCCACCGTGACCGCCGCCCACAGACAGGCGACCAGGAGGTCCCGCTTGTTAGTAATTCCCATGCAATCCCCTCACGTCGTAGATCACGATCGAGCCGTTGTCGTAAATGCGGGCGACGCCCTGGACATCATTGAACTTGAGCAGCGCTGCGCCCGAAAGCGGCAGTCCCTTCTGCCGTTGCCACGGCTGAAAGTAGAAGCCCAGCACCGGCGGAGCCGTGGTCAGGCGCAGGTCCACCAGCAGGAAATCAATGTCGCTTCCTGCCAAGGCCCAAAACTCTTCAGGCCCCAATGTCTCACCCTCGAATATGCGCGCGGCATCGACGCCTTCTTTGATCTTGACCCTGACGTCCTGCCGGCCGTAGCTCGCAAGCAGAAGGCGGTTGATGCGGTCGGAGGTGAAGTGGTTTCCGGCACCGAGCCACTCCTTGGCCCAGCGCGCCGTTTCGATTCCCATGGGCTCGACTGAGTCCTGATCTGCCGCCACCCTGTAGCGCCCATGGATGGGATTGATCGTGGCACTCGCGACCCCGCCCACGACGATGACCGCCAGAGCAACGGCCGGTACGATGCGGCGCCACCCGCGCGGCGTGCGGCCCTGCCAGAAGTGGACGATGCTCACCGCGACGACCATCCCGACGCCGATGAACACGAACGTTCCCATGCGGTTGCCGATTTCCCATCCGGCGTTGGTCAGTCGGAAGGCCACCGAGACCGGGAGCCCGAAGGCCAGTAAGGTGAGGAGCACGAGGCGGCTGTCGCGCCAGCGGCGTTTGAGAATGGCCTGGATCGGACGCCAACCCGACCGCTCACCACTCGGCGCAGCCATGGCCAGCGACCGAAAGAATCCCGTTGCCAGGCCGAGTGCCAGCAGGATGAGCGCCAGCAAGGTGGTCAGCCGCATGTAGAGGGCCTTGTCCGGCGCTCCGAGGTGTTCCGATATTGGGGTGGCCGCGCCCAGGATCTTCCCGAGCAATGCGGAGAAGCCGGCCTCGATCACCGGGCCGAAATAGGCTGCGAGAGGGATGCCACTGGCCTGCATCCACAGGAACGGCAGACCTATGGCCAGGATCGCCGTGAGGCCCACGACGACCGCGGCCCCAATCCGCAGGGGGTCGTGCCGGCGCAAAGCCTCGAGGCCCGCCAGCGCCGCGAAATAGATGGCGGCAAAGGCG
>NZ_RZSG01000679.1:0-3246 GCF_003997725.1 Mesorhizobium sp. M4A.F.Ca.ET.050.02.1.1 | reverse complement strand
AGCCCAAGACGAGCGAAGGCGAACTGGCGAAGAAACTTTATCTCGGCGACCGAAACGGCATTGGCGACCGGCTGCGGCTTTCGCTGGCTTCGGCGCGGGCGCGGGCTGCCGAGGACAACCAGGCACTGATCGACGCCGGTGGTTTCTCGCGCCTGCTTGCCCTCGGGTCGAAATGGCAAAAGCCGGTATTCCCGATCAAGGGCGCCGATCTCACCGAACTCGGCGCGTCGCCCGGCCCGAAGCTCGGCGCGATCCTGAAAAATCTCGAGAAGGAATGGATCGGGTCCGGTTTTACCCTCGACCGCGGCGCGCTCATCAAGCGCGCCGCAAAGGCACTCGAAGCTTAGGTGCGGCTCACTTGATGGAAGCGGGAGCCAGCGCGCGTGAAAGGCTGGCTTCGCCCTTGCCATAGACCGAGGCATTGTAGTTGACCAGCGTGTCGGTACGGGCTGTGTTGAGCAACTGGTTGGTGATCTGTGTCGGCGTTGCCGTGGTGAATTTGCTGCCGACGATCGCGGCATAGCCGGAAATGATCGGCGCCGCGAAGGAGGTGCCGTAAAGGCTGGTCTTGCTGCCAGTGACACCCACGACAAGGAAATGGCTCTGCACCAGCGGGTTGGAGCCGGCGTAGTTGGAATACGAGGCAAGCTGGGCCTTGCTGGTCGTCGTGCCGTTGGTGGAGAGCGCGCCGACGAAGATCGCCGAGGCTTTGCCGACCAGCGCGAGGTCGAGGTAGTCCTGCTGACCATTCTTGATACCGCCGACGGCGACGGCATCGTTGCCGGCTGCCTTCGAGACGACGGCCGACCCCTTGGTGGCATAGGAGATGATCGAGGCTTCTTCCGGTGCCCAGCCGATCTGACTGACGCTGTAGCCCGCCTTGGCGTACATGCCGTAGCTCAGATTGAGCACGTTGAGACCGGGCGCCAGCGAGACGGCTGTCCCCGTCGAGAAGTCCTTCGACCTGATGGTTGCCAGCGGCGCGACCATGCTGGCCTCCTGGCGGGTCCATTCGCCGTGTCGCTGGGTTTGCACTCCGAGGCCGAAATTGCCGGAGAAGCGCGATGAGCTGCTGAAGTCGTCTACGATGGTGATGGTGACGCCCTTGCCCTTGTAGCCCGCGGCCCACGCGACGCCGACGTCGGGGGTCATCCAGCTCTGCAGCGCTTGCGTCGCCGGCGCGGCCGGAATCGCTGCGCTCACACATATCGATCCGCCGCCGTGGCAGAGCGCGGCCGTCTCGTCGGCGTCGAGGGCTTCCTGCGCCGATGCGATCGGCGCTGAGAGGATGGCGAGCGCAGCGGCTAGGCCGAATTTCCAGTGGTTGGCTGACATTTTGTTACTCCAGTCAAACAGGAACCAGGACGGACGATTGCGACCTTCGGGGTGGGTTGACTTGCTCATGGCAGCCTCCAAGCTCAGAAAGTAACACGGTAGTTCAGCCACAGATGCATGCTCTCGGGCTTAGCGTTAACCAGATATTTCAGGGTTTCCTCAGGTGCCATCTCGGCGGCAGCGAGCCGGCAGTTGACGCTGTAGGTGCCCAGATCCCCATAGTCGGCCACGCATGGCTTTTCGGTGAGGTTGCCGCCGATCGTCGAGGTCAGCGAGATCGACAGGGTGCTGCTCGGTGTCGGATGCGTCTGCGTGAGGAAGCCCAGCTTGAAGCTGGGTCCGATGCTGTACTTCTCGGCTTTTTCTCCGGTGCCGAGCCCCCACAAAATACCGGTGTTTTCCGTCAGCTGGGTGAGGAAGTCGACGTGGAGATCGACCCAGCTGGCGTGGTACCACTGGTTGAACGAAACCCAGGATCCGCTCTGCAACTCGTAGCCGCCGTCGCCAAGGTTCCTGGCGCGGTCGCTGAGCGGCGAACCCTGGTGCATGCCAATCAGTGAAGTCGTAATCTCCTGGGCCGTTGCCGGAGACGCGCCAAGGAAGGCCGACAGCAGCAGTGCTATCGCGCGGTACCTGCGTCGATTGCCGGACCTTTCGCGCATGCGCGAAAACACCTCGCCCCACCGTTTCCGGACCAGCGCCTGTTGGCGGCGGGCTCTGACGGCCCCTGTACCCGGTTCATTCGCCCGACAGTGGCACGACTACCGTTACCGCCGGGTTATCCAAGCAGGTGCGAATATAAGTATTTGATTGAAATATTTGCGCTGTCCGGCAGCCGTGGCCGGCAAGCGGGGCAGGATGCCTGTGGCTCCGGCATCCCGCTTTGCTGGGCTGGATCGCGCAATTGCCGCGATTTGATCCGGCCGGAAGGCGTTACGCGGCGTCGCGAACCTTCTGGATTCGCGAGCGGATCGCCTCGATCATTGTCTCGCGAATGGTCGTTTCGCCATGCGTTTCGCGCATATGCTCGACGGCGCGGCGCATCACCTCGGCCTCTTCTTCGGCGCGTGTGTGCCATTCACAGCCGGGCACGAGCGATCCGCAGTGGAATTCCTTCATCGGATTTTCCTTTCCTCCTTGCAGCGCCGACGGACGTCCGCACTCTCGATGCGTGCACGATCCTTTGTCGAAAACCGAGAAGTTTCCGGGTCGCGCACTGGCGAGCAACCATAACACGGTTCGAGGGTTTTGGTTGCCGGCAGAGCCGAAAAAGGCGGAGCATCGCTGCTCCGCCCTCTTACGCTACCTCGGAGCAAGACCGGACATGACCCCGACTTCCTCCTGCGAGCAGGCCGTCACTTCATGATCTTGACTGCCTCGGCAATCTTGTTCTTGCCGTTCATGTCCCAGGAAACGCGGACCTTCTCGCCAGCCTGCAGGCCAGGATCCTTGAAGGCCTTGGACAGCGTAAAGGTGGATCCATCATCAAGAACGAGGCTCATGGCCGTTCCATCGAAGCTCTTCACCGTGCCCGTGGTGTGCTTGACCGCCGCGAACGCGGCGCCACCAGAGGCGAGAAGAGCAGCGGTTGCCGCCGTCACAATAAGCTTGCGCATGGCATGTTCTCCTGGAAAATGCGGGCACCCGGTTGGCAAGGCACCCCACTCAATCATGGGCCGTCCGGTCACGTCGCGTCGCGGCTCAGAGGGGAGGAACCGCCGGCGTTTCCCGGCCCGGAAACGACAAATAGCCCTGATTTTTCAAATGCCTATTAGACGAAAAAGATAATCAAGGCGCCACATTGCGCGCCCAGATTCGGCGAATGGGACCGCATTGCGGTTCACATCCCGCTCACCGATATTTTATGGCCATCTGACCTCGGGCGGCAGGCTGGACAGGATCGAGGCGACA
>NZ_RZSG01000678.1:0-3255 GCF_003997725.1 Mesorhizobium sp. M4A.F.Ca.ET.050.02.1.1 | reverse complement strand
CTCGGGTAGCGCCCAACCACTCTTGCCAGGTAGGCCGGCATCACGCCGGTGCGTATCCGCTTGGAACCTTGGAATTGACATTGATCGAGGCTGTCGGCAGTAGCTGCAATACCAGTCTGGGTGAGAGGATGGGACGAACATGGGTGAAGCAAAGCAAAAGGCAGCCGCGATTGCAAAATGGCGGGATGGTCTTTCTGATGAAGCGAAAATCGTTAACGACGCTGCTCAAGCTTTGTTCGACAAATTTATCAAGCCGAGGCATGTCACAGGCATGTGCTATCACTCAGTATTTTTTCTACACGAATTTTTAAAAGACAGGCATGGAATTATCACGGTTCCGATCGTGGGTTACGTCAATGACGGAACCGACGACATAATGATTTCCCACGCCTGGCTGGAGTATGAAGGTAAGAAGACGGATGTTAGCCTTGCCGTGACAGCACGTCCAGATGTCTCGCCCGCAGGGGAACTCATAATCCTCGATCGGGTGGTGAAGGGTGGACACAAGTATTTCTACCATCGTGAGATGACGACGGCCGGCCTGTTGCAACTGCAGAAAATGCGTATGAATGGCCAGCAAGCGCTCGTTGATCATAAGATGGAAGAGCACTCGCTCATGACTGCCCGGAGCACGCAAACTGAGTTGATCCGCTCCTACCTTGACGGCGAGCCGAACGGTTTGACCTATGAGAAAATTGTTGTGTTGATCGAATCCTGATTGGTCACCGATAAGGCCAAACCTCCATCCGCGAACCTTCTTACAGGGCGACGCCTGATTGTGCGTTCGATAACCGATTGAGGCCTATGCTACGGCTCTTGCTGCGCCATGTCATGGCACAGCAAGAGCTGGGAAATGCTAGATAGTTTTTAGCCCCGGCGCCTACTTCGCCAGGTCAGCTTGCCACCAACGAGATGCGTGAATATCAAGGGGCGATGCCAAGCAGCGCGGGCAGTGAAAAAGGTTCGCGGCAACCTCAACCCCGGTAGAAGACTGGTCGCAATGCAAGCAAAACCAGATGTCGCCTACCTCATGACTTAGGGGGTGCTCGGCGCGGCCGGCGCTGTCTGGCACGGTTGAGCGCCGCGGCCAGTCCGAGGCGATTCGCGCGTGAACCAGCTTGCGCCAACCCGAAGCTATTTCGAGCAGGGCATCTCGGAAGTTTGTGTCGTCAATCGGATTCGCTTTGAGCCTGCGATCTGTTACTCGAAAACGAGCAGGAGCTAAGGGGGCCTCGGGTAAGGTCACCTCCCAACCTCGTCCCCACATGCGAACATCGTCCGACTGCGTGCTCACGCGATAGCTATGCCCCAGAAGTTCGCCCTCGAATTTGTCATGGCCGATTGCGCGCCAAGGATCTGTGCCAATCGAGATCAATGGGTTTTCAGCAAATACCAATGCTTCAGCGGTAGCTAGATCCTCCGCGGACGGACGCCATCCATTCTTTTCTGCATTGGTCAGGGCGTTCCAATGCGAATGGCCCAATGCCTGTGCAATCACTTCCAACGCGCCTATATGTTTTATTCGCCTGGCACGGGCAATGTTTCGCGCAGCCGTTTTCAGTTCTTTCAGTTGATCGCTATTGCTCATGATCCATTCCTAATCGTGGTAACGGATCCAACATGTGCCCACTGCTGATAGACCCGTCCCAAGGAGGGAATGGTAGGTTTGATCTCAGCGACATCGCACTGCGAGGCTTTGCATGGTGGGCACACTGGCCTGTGCGGAAGGCCATCACCAAATTGCCCTCAGACACAAGAAACGTCAAGTCATTACCGAAACTTACAACGGCTGCCGCCGCGTGTGCCACGACTCGTGAGCGCCATTGTTCAAGGACCCGAGGCAGGCATTTGGGGCAACATATCCCTCTCGCCGCATCACCACTGCGCGTGAAGATCCCGGATCTCCTTGCTTCCATCGCACCGGCTACGCTATTTCTTCAGGGTCACGGGGGTTTTCAGAAAAAGCTCGGGAAATAGCATCAAGGCAATGCGGCCCGTGACCGTTTCTGGCCCGTCCTGCGGCTCCTGCTCTGCAATTGCAAACTTCCCCTGCACGCTCGCTCTATCGAGTAATTCTCCCGAGCCTGTTGAGACAACCACTTTTCGCATGAGCCTTGCAAAACCGTGCCGCCGCGAGCCTGCCAGGAACGTGTTGATCACCTCTGCCAGGTTGCGCTGTCTCGAACCGACGGACCGTTTCAAGACGAAGGAGAGCATGCAGTTGAGGAGAGATTCGAAGTCCGCCTCGCTCAACGCTGCACCATCAACGGCCTCCATGTTCAGTTTGCTGGCCAGCTCATCGAGCAGGTGAATACGGTCTGGGTAGCGCGTGCCGTTCTCCGACGTCGCATCGAGCCAACGCGCCCGGAAATCTTCGTGCCAGGGCGGACGAGGCGCGACGGCAAACGGCAGGCCCGTTTCCGGCCACGTCAAGTCGGTAAGGCGCACGACCTTCGACTCCCATCCGTTCTCGCCTTCCCAGAAGGCCCGTACGCGAGCGCTGCCATCAGCCTTTGAAACGGCCAAAACCTCTTCGTCGAACGAGAAGAGGTTCTTGTTGTGGGAATAAAAGATATCTTCAAAGGCCGTGAGCATGCGAGACCGATCCACCGGCACGAAATTCCATGTCAGCCAGATCAAGTGCCGGCCTTCGCGTTCGTAAAAGCTCTCGCGCGCATCGATGATCGGTATCTGCGTCGTCGCAAGCTGCACTTCAACGGCGATCGGCTTTTCTGCATATACCGCGCGAACGTCGGGACGGCGGCGTCCTTCTGCCGTGACGAGATATTCGTCGGTCACAACAGACCCCGGTTCCGTCAACGGATCCGCATTTAACAATTCCGCGATCGTGTTCTTGATTTTCAGATGGAGCGGGCTTTCCTGTGCTCCTTGAAACTGGCTGGCATTGACCTCATCAATGGAGGAGGGATCGCCCGTCCACCATGGGCAATCCGTAGGCGCGCCTTTCCTGTGCCGCCAATAGGGCAGGCGTGTCCTCGGCTCGCGCGGAGCGTAGACCGCATACCCGCAATTCTCGCAGACGAAGACATCGGTCTTCTCGTTGCGCGCGCGCGTCGCGGTCCTGCGGATTTCGTGATAGCGGTCAGGCCCTGCGGCTACCAACTCATCGGAGCTGATCGTCTGCATGCTGCGAAGGTCCACGGCTCGCTTCAGCGTCCGCCGATAGCGCTCGGCAAGTTTCCCGGGAGCGTTCATACCAAAAGCTCGTACTCGCTCTCAGGATCGGCGGGTTTC
>NZ_RZSG01000677.1:0-3263 GCF_003997725.1 Mesorhizobium sp. M4A.F.Ca.ET.050.02.1.1 | reverse complement strand
CGCCCCTGTCACCGGCGGCCTCGCCGCTTGCGACCTCGGCGGCGCTGTCGCCGGGCTCCTCGGAACCGGCGGCGCTGGCCTCGCGCTTGTGTTCGCCACGGTCGCGGTTCTTGCCGCCGCGCCGGCGACCGCGCCGGCCGCGATCGCGGGCCTGGTGCTCCTCGCCGTCGCCGTCCTCATCGTCTTCGTCCTCGGCCTCCTGCGCTTCCGCGCGCAACAGTGCCTGACGGTCGGCGACCGGGATCTGATAGTAGTCGGGGTGGATTTCACTGAAGGCGAGGAAACCGTGACGGTTGCCGCCATACTCGACAAAAGCTGCCTGAAGGGACGGTTCGACGCGCGTTACGCGGGCGAGGTAGATGTTTCCTTTGAGCTGCTTCTTGTCCTGGGATTCAAAGTCGAATTCTTCAATACGGTTACCGCGAATGACGACAACGCGTGTTTCCTCCTGGTGGGAGGCGTCTATCAGCATCTTGTTGGGCATTATTTCGTTTCCTCCCGGCAGCCGCCAGCCGCAGCTTGCGGGGCAAAGCCCGCTGCTTCGGTCCTGGAACATGGATGCCGGACAATTGAACGTCCGCCGGCCGCCGCTTGAGCGCTATGGCGGTGCCGCCCGCAGCCACGATGGCGCGGTTTGCTGCGGACCTTTCCATGATTGCGCTTGAAGCCATTGGCACCAGCAGAACCTTTTGAACCAAAGCCCGGACGAACCGGACCAGCTTGTTTGCTCATACAGAGCCGGCGCGGGACACCCCGGCCGTTTTCCTCACGCAAGCGATTCCCCCGCCACGGGCGCACGCCTGCGAAATTCGTCGCGATCACCTGAAGCCTTTTCGCTGGAAGCGAAAGGAGCCGCCTTTCATCTGACCTGTAGCAGGAAGCTGCGGAGGAAGCGGTTCCAGGATTGCAGTGATCCACCATCGCTTTTATGATTTGGCGGCAGGGAAGGCGACCCCGATTTCGGATGCCGGCAAAAAGGAGTTCCCTAAGGGAAGCCCGGCCTTCAATTCCTTGCGCGAAAAGGCTTGGTTAACCTTCTCTGGATACCAATCGTTAATCGAGTTCGCGGCCTTGCCGGCACTTCGATGCAACGACCGGCGCCTGGCGCCAAACCGGGAGTAACTGAAAGAACATGGGACTGGCAGGCACCGCAAACAAGGGTCGTTGCGCAGCCTGGCCTGTCTTGCATGCGGCCTGCGCGTTTTTGCTTATGGCGGTTTTCCTCGGCCTGTCGGGCGTTTCCCGCGCCGGAGACGCGCCGCTCGGCGCCACCAGCTACAAGATGGCCGGCGATGCCACCAAGATGCGCATCGTCATGACTTTCGACCGCGAGCCCGACATTAAATGGTTCCTGCTGCGCGGCCCCAATCGCCTCGTCGTTGACCTGCCGCGCACCAGATTCGCCATGAGTGCCAAGGATGTGAAGGCGCGCGGCCTGGTCCGGGCTGTACGCTACGGCGATCAGGGTGAGGGGTCACGGCTGATCCTCACCAGCAAGGGGCCGTTTGCGGTCGACAAGCTCGACGTACTCAAGAACGACGACGGCGGCGGCTATCGCATCGCCATCGACATATCGGCGGCCTCCGCGCGGGAATTCGATGCCGCGCTCGCCAACCAGGCGTTGACCACCGGCTCGACGGTGTCAACCGACAAGGGCGGCAGGGTCGGAACCGGGCCGATCTCCAATCCCGGCCATCGCTTCACCGTCGTCATCGATCCCGGCCATGGCGGCGTCGACGGCGGCGCCGAGGGTCTCAACGGCACCATCGAGAAGAATGTCACGCTCGCCTTCGCCACCGAGTTGCGCGACCAGCTCGTCGCGGTCGGCAAATACGATGTGTTCATGACGCGCGAGACGGACGAGTTCCTGCGGCTGGACGACCGGGTGCGCATCGCCCGCCAGCATGAGGCCGACCTGCTGATATCGATCCACGCCGACACGATCAGCGTCAAGGGCATTCGCGGCGCCACCGTCTACACCGTCTCCGACAAGGCTTCCGATCCCGAGGCGCAGGCGCTCGCCGATCGCGAGAACCTCTCCGACCAGTTCGCCGGCATGGAGATCAAGGACGACAACAAGGAAGTGACCGACATCCTGATCGACCTGATCCGCCGCGAGACCCACAGCTTCTCGATGAGCTTTGCCCATACGCTGGTCGGGCAGCTTTCGACCAGCGTCGGCCTGATCAACAATCCGCAGCGCTCTGCCGGGTTCAAGGTGCTGAAGGCGCCTGACGTGCCTTCAGTGCTGGTCGAGCTGGGCTATCTCTCCAACGCCAAGGACGAAGCGCAACTGCTCAGCGCCGACTGGCGCGGCAAGGCCGCGCAGAGCATAACCAACGCCGTCGCGCTGTTCGCATCAGCCAAGGCCGGAACGGGGACCGGAGGCTGAGGTGGCTGCCGCCTGCAACCAGAGGCGGCGTTGCACGGCGACAACACCCGGCGCTATAATTTCCCGAGAGGGAAGCCGAAAACCCGGTGCTGCCGTATTTTGTCCACATGGTGGCGACATGGGTTTTCCATTGCGGATTGGGACCGTCCCGGAAGCTTGCGCCAAAGGCGGCTTCGTTTAGGAAATTCCCGAACCACGGACTGGAGCGGGCATGATTCGTCTCATCGGCTATTTCTTCGGCATCGGAACGACGCTGGCCCTTATCGTGGCCGCCGGCGTGGCGATCTACATCAGCCATCTGGCGAAGGATCTGCCCGACTACGAGGTGCTGGCCAAATACGAGCCGCCGGTGACGACGCGCATCCATGCGTCGGATGGCTCGCTGATGGCTGAATATGCGCGCGAGCGCCGTCTCTATCTGCCGATCCAGGCGGTCCCGGATCGTGTGAAGGCCGCCTTCCTCTCGGCCGAGGACAAGAATTTCTACAACCATCCCGGCATTGACGTGACCGGCCTCGGCCGCGCCATCATCGTCAACCTGCAGAATTTTGGGTCGGGCAGACGCCAGGTCGGTGCCTCGACGATCACCCAGCAGGTGGCGAAGAACTTCCTGCTCACCTCGGACCAGACCTACGAGCGCAAGATCAAGGAGATGATCCTGGCCTTTCGCATCGAGCAGGCCTACTCGAAGGACCGCATCCTCGAGCTCTATCTCAACGAGATTTTCTTCGGCTTCGGCGCCTATGGCGTGGCCGGCGCGGCGCTGACCTATTTCGACAAGTCGGTCAACGAGCTCACGGTGGCAGAGGCGGCCTATCTCGCCTCGCTGCCGAAAGGCCCCAACAACTATCACCCCTTCAAGCATGCCGAC
>NZ_RZSG01000676.1:0-3274 GCF_003997725.1 Mesorhizobium sp. M4A.F.Ca.ET.050.02.1.1 | reverse complement strand
GCGCGCGCACCGAGGGCAAGACCAACCCGATATCGCCGCTGCCGGAACCCGAAATGGTCGGCATTCGCGACGACGAAGCCTTGATGCCGCGTACCCGTCCGACATTCGAAGGCTACCGCCTGCTGCGGGAATATTTCATGATGCCCGAGCGCTTCCACTATGTGCGGGTTTCTGGCCTGAACCCGGTGGTGCGCAAATGCGACGGAGGGCTGGAGGTCATTTTCCTGTTCCGGCGGCCCGTACCTGAGCTTGCCGACCTTACGCCCGCCGATTTCGAGCTCTTCGTAACCCCGATCATCAATCTCTTCGAGCGCGAGTGCAACATCGTCGAGCTCGATCCCCGCCGGACGCGGCAGGTACTGCATGCCGACCGTACGCGGGCGCGCGACTTCGAGATCTATCGGGTCACGCGGGTCGAGGACGCCGAGAGCGAGGGCAGCGACGCCGAAATACCCGAGCTCTTCAGCCTGGGGCAAAACCGCGGCAGCGGCTGGGTCTACTCCACCGAGCGCCGGCCGCGCCGGCCCACCGAGGATGAGCGGCGCGATGGCCTGACCCGCACCTCCTACACCGGGGACGATGTCTTCCTGGCCGTTTCGCGTCCCATCGCAAGCCCGGCGAACCGACCTCTGAGGCGCCTCGACATCATGGCGCTTTGCACCAATCGCGACCTGCCGATCCTCGACGACAATCCAACGCTGACGCTGGAGACGGGCGACCCGGTCGAGGCGGTCAGGCTCATCGGCGCGTTGCGTCCGCCGCAGCCGGCGATCCCGGCGGCGCTGCCGGCGGGCGCCGAGGGTGAATCCAGGGCCGACAATCTCGCCTGGCGGCTGGTGGCCCAGCTCGGGCTCAATTTCCTCAGCCTTGCCAAGGAAGGTCGCGGTGTCGATCCGCTCCATGCGTTGCTCGACCTCTATGCCGACCGCGGCGATCCGGGTCTCGCCCGCAACGTGCATTCGATCGTGCGCATCGACTCGCGCCCGGTCATCGAACGACTGCAGATCGACGGGCCGATGTGCTTCGGGCGGGGCACGGAAGTAACGTTGCATGTGGACCAGTCCGTGCTCGCGGGACAAAGCACCCTGCTGCTTTCGGCCTTGCTCGCGCGGCTGTTCGCCCGCCATGCCGGAATAAACGGCTTTGTGCGGACCCGCACGCGGCTGCTGCAGAAGCAGGAGGATGTGCCATGGCCGATGACGCCCGGCAATCGCTACCTGATCTAGGCAGCATCGGATCGGGCCGGAGCGAGGGCCTGTCCCAATCGTTCGACTTCTTCGAGCTGCTGCGCCGGCTCGAACGCAGGGGCGGCCTATTCGGCCATTCCGGCCGGTTGGAACGCGAGCCGGCAAGACTCGGACAGCATGTGCGCCTGAGCTTCTCGGCCAGGGACGTGGTGGACTTTCAGGAAGCCGCCGACAACACGCCGGCGCGGGTCACGGTTGCAAATCTCGGCCTGATGGGACCTGAAGGTCCGCTGCCGCTGCATCTGACCCGCTGGGTGCTTGATCGCCTGTCGCAGCGCTGGTTCACCGGCGCCGATGCCAGGCAGACCAGCGACACGACCTTTGTGGACTTCGTCAACATCCTCCAGCATCGCATGATTGCCCTGTATTACCGGGCTTGGGCGGATGCCCACCCGGGAGTGCAGGTCGAACGCGCTGTCGGCGGCCGCGTCCGCGCAATGCTCGAGGCGATGGCCGGCATTGGCCTTCCCGGCACCCAGGACCCCGAACTCGACACCGTCAAGCTGCGCCAGGCCGCTTCGCTTGCCAGCCAGGTCGACGGTCCGGAACGGCTCACCCTGTATCTCGCCGAAGCCTTCAAGGTGCCGGTGCAGGTCAAGGAGTTCGTCGCCGCTTGGATATCGGTGCCGACCGCGCTGCAGAGCCGCCTGGCCAAGGCCTACGCGGCCCTCGGCCGCGGGGCGACGATCGGCCCGCGCGTTTTCAGCCGCCAGAGCAGGATCGAGCTGCGCGTCGGCCCCCTCGGCCTGGAGGACTTCAAGTCGTTTCTGCCGGGCAGCCGGCGGCTGACGCTGTTCAAGCACGCGGTTCGCGACATGATCGGGGAAACGCTCGACGTCGACCTGCGTATCGTGCTCGCTCGCGAGGCCGTGCCGCCGCCTCGCGTCGGAACCGTCCAGCTTGGCCGGACCGCCTGGCTTGCGCGGCCCCCCGAAAGGGGAGATGCTGACGATCTGCGGCTGCGCACGATCGTCGGATGGCGGCCGGAGATAGCGGAGGTCGCGGCATGAGTCTGCTGCTGACGCTGGAGCAAGGGCCACGCACCCAGGCGGTAAGGCAGACCCGGCTGGACGAGGGCGAACTGGTGATCGGCCGCAGCGCCGACGCCGGCTGGCAGATCGACGATCCGGACATGTTCGTCTCGCGCGCCCATTGCAAGATCACCGGCGGGCAGGACGGCTATTTCGTCACCGACACCTCGAGCAGTGGACTGTTCATAAACGACTCCGACAGCCCGCTCGGCGCCGGCAGGTCGGCACGCCTGCAAAGCGGCATGCGGCTGAGGCTCGGCGACTACATACTCCATGTCGACCTGCAGGCGCCGGCCATGCAGCCGCCGGCCACCAGCCAGCCTGTCGCCGAACGGTCGCCGCCGGCGTCTCGCGCGCCGGTCAGCATCGGCAACGACGATTTCTTTTCGGCCAGGGCCGAAGAGGAGCCGCGACGGCCGCGTCCGGCCGAGCTGCCGAACCCGTTCGAGCAGCCGCTGCCGGGGGCGTTCGAACGTGCCAACGCAAACCAGGGCAGCTCTCAAGCCTTCGACGACCCGTTCAGCCTCGATCCGGTGCCATCCCTCAACGGCATGGCCGAACCCGTTCCGGCAAAGCCGTCGCCCATCCAAGACGATTTCGGCTTCGGACCGGCCACGCCATCGGGTCCGGCAAATGGCGGCTGGCCAGCGGGCGAGCGCGAACGCGCCGCCGAAAGACCGCAACCGGCAAATCCATGGGATTTGCCGGTGCAGGCAGCCGAGCCCCCTCCCCCGCCGCGTGTGGCCTCCGGCTCGAGACCGGCGCGTGCGCCGGCAGCGGCGCCGTCACAGTCAGACATGGCGCTTCGCAACGCATTCCTGCGCGGCATGGGCGTCGAGGAAGCCGATTTTCCCGGCCGCGACGCGATCGCCGAAATGGCGAAGTTCGGGCGCGAGTACCGGCTGATGATGGAAGGGCTGATGCAGCTTCTGCGCAAGCGCTCGGAGGAAAAGGGAAACGCGCGTGTCGCCCAGACGATGGTTGGCGCCTCCGAGG
>NZ_RZSG01000675.1:0-3275 GCF_003997725.1 Mesorhizobium sp. M4A.F.Ca.ET.050.02.1.1 | reverse complement strand
GTCTTGCCGCCGGCCCTGAACGCGAACGAAGCCTTGATGCCCGGCCCCAGCTCCGGCCCGGCCTCGCCGAGGTCGTAGCTCAGCGTCGGCTTGCCGAAACAGGTCAGCATCAGATGCGCGCCACCCTTCGGCCCGCCGCAAACCGACGCCGTCAGCACGCTGCCGCCCTCGTCCTCCTCCATCTTCGCGCTCCAGCTGCAGGATGCGGCGGGGGCCGGCTGGGTGGCCGCCAGCGCTCCCAAGACGATGAATGCCGCCAATATTCTTCGCATTGATTTCCCCCCAAGGCCGTCGAGACCATCTGGCGACCATACAGGACAAATGACGCCGTGGCATGATCCCTCGAGCGCAGGCGCGGCGCTGGAGATTGGCGCAAGCGGTCGAGCGCGTAATCTCGCCCGCAAGGGGATAGATCGGCGGTTGCGCCGCTTTCGCCTCACCACCCGCATTGGACTTCACCAAAATGCAACCCATATCTTCTCCATGGAGCTTTGAGCGTGACCTTCGCGCGGGTGGCCCTTCTTGCCGCTGCTCTCATGGCCGCGGCCGTCGTTTCTCCCTTCTCTGCCGACGGGACCGGCAAGGTCGCGCTGAGCGTCGCCATTGACGGCGCCATCGGGCCGGCGAGCACAAGGCAGCTCGAGGAGGCGCTCGACACCGCCGCCAAACGCAATGCCGCGGTCCTCATCCTTCAGCTCGACACGCCTGGCGGCCTGGTCACCTCGATGCGCGAGATGATCGCCGACATCCTGGCCTCGCCGGTGCCCGTCATCGGCTATGTCGCCCCGGCCGGCGGCCATGCAGCCAGCGCCGGCACCTACATCCTCTACGCCACCCATGTCGCGGCGATGGCGCCGGGCACCAATCTGGGCGCGGCGACGCCGGTCGAGATGGGCGGGCTGCCGTCGCTTCCCGGCGGCGAGAAGGACAAAGACCAGAAGGACGCCACCGGGCGGGCGGCGGGCGACGCGATGATGGCCAAGGTCACCAATGACGCGGTGGCGCTTATCCGCTCGCTCGCCGAATTGCGCGGGCGCAATGGCGACTGGGGCGAAAAGGCGGTGCGCGAGGCGGCGAGCCTGTCGGCCAACGCCGCATTGCAGGAGCATGTCATCGACTTCGTCGCCCGCGACACGACCGAGCTTTTGCAATTGGCCGAGGGGCGCACCGTCGACGTGGCCGGGCAGAAAAAGGTACTGGCGACCAAGGGGCTGCCGGTCGAGACGCTGGAGCCCGGCTGGTTCATCCGGCTGCTTTCCGTCATCACCGACCCCAACACCGCCGTCATCCTGATGCTGGTCGGCGTCTACGGCATCATCTTCGAGTTCACCAGCCCGGGCGCCGTGGCGCCCGGCGTCATCGGCGCGATCTGCCTGTTGCTCGGCCTCTATGCGCTCAACCTCCTGCCGATCAACTATGCCGGCCTGGCGCTGATGCTGCTCGGCATTGCCTTCCTCGTCATCGAGGCCTTCAATCCCACCGTGGTGCTGGGCCTGGGCGGCGTCGCCGCCTTCCTGCTCGGCGCGGCCATGCTGCTCAAGGTCGAGGGTCCGGGCTTCGCCATGTCATGGGCGGTCATCGGCCCCGCCGCGGCGCTGACGCTGGGGCTGGCGCTTCTCACCGGAACCTATGTCTGGGCGGCGCGCAAAAACCCGCCGCGCGTCGGCGGCGAGGTCATGCGCGGCCTCCCCGTCAAGGTGCTCGACTGGCAGGGCGGCGAGGGCCACGTGCTGGCCCAGGGCGAGCGCTGGCGGGCGAGGGCCGACGAACCTGTCGCGCCTGGCGACAGCGTCGAGGTGACCGATGTCAGCGACCTCGTGCTGACGGTCAGGCGCCGCGATGGCAACAACAACGGAGCAATAAGATGATGGTCGGTTACGTCGCCTATCTGGTCGTTGCGGTGGCCTTGATCATGTTCCTTTCGGCGGCCATCCGCATCCTCAGGGAATATGAGCGCGGCGTGGTCTTCACGCTCGGCCGCTTCACCGCGGTCAAGGGTCCCGGCCTCATCATCCTTGTCCCCTTCATCCAGCAGATGGTGCGGGTGGACCTGCGCGTCGTGGTGCAGGACGTGCCGCCACAGGACGTGATCTCGCGCGACAACGTCTCGGTAAAGGTCAACGCAGTGCTCTATTTCCGCATCGTCGATGCCGAGCGGGCGATCATCCAGGTCGAGGACTTCATGGCCGCCACCAACCAGTTGGCGCAGACCACGCTGCGCTCGGTGCTCGGCAAGCACGAGCTGGACGAGATGCTGGCCGAGCGCGACAAGCTCAACAACGACATCCAGGAGATCCTCGACCAGCGCACCGACGCCTGGGGCATCAAGGTCTCCAATGTCGAGATCAAGCATGTCGATCTCAACGAGAGCATGATCCGCGCCATCGCCAAGCAGGCCGAGGCCGAACGCCTGCGCCGCGCCAAGGTGATCAACGCCGACGGCGAGCAGCAGGCTGCGGCGAAACTGGTCGAAGCCGGCCGCATGCTGGCGGCCGAGCCGCAGGCCATGCAGTTGCGCTATTTCGAAGCCCTGCACGACATCGCCGGCGAGCGCTCGTCGACGGTGGTCTTCCCGCTGCCAGTGGATCTGCTCGGGCAATTTTTGAAGGGGCAGGCGAAGTGAGGGGGCCGCGAGGCGGCCCCCTCTGGCCTCGCGGCCATCTCCCCCGCAGGCGATCATTGCCATTAGCAACAGGTGCACCACCTACTCACGGATGCATCAGGGAGACAACCCAATGACCGACGACGAAAGCGCGATCCGGCAGGTGGTCGAGACCTGGATGGCAGCGAGCCGCAAGGGCGATCTGGAGACCGTGCTCTCGCTGATGACCGACGACGTCATCTTCATGGTTCCCGCCAAGGAACCGTTCGGCAAGGCAGCCTTCGCTGCCGCCTTCAAAGGCATGGGCGAGAAGATCGATGGCTCGAGCGAGATCGTCGAACTCAAGCTGCTCGGCGACTGGGCCTATATCCGCAACCGCATCGACATGACGGCGACGCCGCCGGGCGGCGAGCCGGTGCGGCGCTCCGGCTACACGCTCACGCTGCTGCGCAAGGAAGGCGACGGACGCTGGCGGCTGGCGCGGGATGCGAACTTGCTGGCGAGTGCCTGATCTCGCTATGTGAAGCTGTGATTTGCTGAAACGCGGGCGGGACAGCACCCCCCTCTGGCCTGCCGGCCATCTCGCCCTCAAGGGGGGAGATTATTCGCTCCGCCGCCTTCGCCAATTTCGAACGCTGCGAGGGTGCGCGCCGGCGCTGAAACCGCAAATCTC
>NZ_RZSG01000674.1:0-3292 GCF_003997725.1 Mesorhizobium sp. M4A.F.Ca.ET.050.02.1.1 | reverse complement strand
CAAAATCCGCGAAGGCGGAAGTCATCGCGGCAGCACTCAGCGGCGTGTCGTCTGCGTTGAGGGTCGTGTCGAAGCGCTCGGCGAGGATCGCTTCGACGGCGGCCGGCCATTTGCGGGTGACAATCAAACGCGGTTTCATCGAATTTCCTGCCGATCGACGGGCCGCCGCGATGCTTGCGCCGGCCCGATACAGACTTTCACTTGCGTTATGTGGCCTTCAGCGGCCGTCACGCCGCCTTCTTGGTCCGCGCCAGCGTGTCGGCCACGACCTCGCCAAAGGAGGCGGGAGTCGGCACGATGACGACGCCGGCTTCCTTCAGGATCTCGACCTTTTCCTGCGCCGACTCGCCGAAGGCGGAGATGATCGCGCCGGCGTGGCCCATGCGGCGGCCCTTCGGCGCCGAAAGCCCGGCGATGTAGGCGATCAGCGGCTTGCGCATGTTGTCGCGCGCCCAGATCGCGGCTTCGGCTTCCTGCGGACCGCCGATCTCGCCGATCATGACCACGGCGTCGGTATCCTCGTCGCGTTCGAAGAGCTGCAGGATGTCCTTGAAGGACGAGCCGTTGATCGGGTCGCCGCCGATGCCGACGCTGGTCGACACGCCGATGCCGAGCGCCTTCATCTGCGAGGCCGCCTCGTAGCCCAGCGTGCCGGAGCGGCCGACGATGCCGACGCGGCCGGGGAGGTAGATGCTGCCGGGCATGATGCCCATCAGCGCCTGTCCGGGCGTGATGACGCCGGCGCAGTTCGGACCGACGAGGCGCATGCGGTCCTCGAAGCGATAACGGCGCATGTAGCGCTTGACCTGCATCATGTCCTGCGACGGGATGCCGTCGGTGATGCAGACGCAAAGCTTGATGCCGGCGTCCGCCGCTTCCATGATCGAATCGGCGGCGAAGGGCGGCGGCACGAAGACAATGCTGGCCTCGGCGCGGGTCTCGCGCACGGCGCCCTTGACGGTGTTGAAGATGGGCAGGCCGAGATGGGTCTGGCCGCCCTTGCCGGGGGTGACGCCGCCGACCAGCTTGGTGCCGTAGCGCTTCATGTCCTCGGCATGGAAGCTGCCGATCTTGCCGGTGAAGCCCTGGACGATGACGCGGGTGCTGCGATTGAGCAGGATTGCCATTTTTTCGGTCTCCCTCAGGCTGCTTTTTTCTTCTTGGCGGCCGCGCGCCAGGCGGCGACGGCCTTTTCGGCGGCTTCGGCCAGCGTGTCGGCGACGATCACCGCCTCGCCGGAATCGGCCAGGATCTTGCGTCCTTCCTCGACCTTGGTGCCGGAGAGCCGCACCACCAGCGGCACGTCGACGCCGACTTCGCGGATCGCCTTGATGACGCCTTCGGCGACCCAGTCGCAGCGGTTGATGCCGGCGAAGATGTTGACCAGGATGGTCTCGACATTCTTGTCGCCGAGCACGGCGCGGAAGGATTTCGCCACCCGCTCCGGAGAGGCGCCGCCGCCGATGTCGAGGAAGTTGGCCGGCTCGCCGCCGGCGATCTTGATCATGTCCATCGTCGCCATGGCGAGGCCGGCGCCATTGATGATGCAGCCGATATTGCCCTCCAGGCCGACATAGGAAAGGCCGCGGTCACTGGCGAAGGTTTCGCGCGGGTCTTCCTGGCTCTTGTCGCGCAATTCGGAGATCTCCGGGCGGCGGAACAGGGCGTTCTCGTCGAACGACATCTTGGCGTCGAGCGCGACCAGGCTGCCGTCGCGGGTCACCACCAGCGGATTGATCTCCAGCATCGAGGCGTCGTAATCGCGGAACACCTGGTAGCAGCCGAGGATGGTTTCGGTCGCCTTGCCGATCAGATTGCTCTCGAGCCCGAGGCCGAAAGCGATCTCGCGCGCCTGGAAGCCCTGCATGCCGACGCCGGGATCGACCGTGGCGCGGATGATCGAATCCGGCTTCTTTTCGGAGATATCCTCGATCTCCATGCCGCCGGCGGCCGACGCCACGATCATGACGCGCTCTTCCTTACGGTCGAGCACGAAGCCGAGATAGAGCTCCTGGGCGATGTCGACCGCCTCCTCGAGATAGAGGCGCGAGATCAGCTTGCCGCGCGGGCCGGTCTGCTGGGTCACCAGCTTGCGGCCGAGCATGGCTTCGGCGGCGTTGGAGATTTCCTCGTCGTTGGCGCAGAGCTTGATGCCGCCGGCCTTGCCGCGCGCACCGGAGTGAACCTGCGCCTTCAGCACCCATCTCGAGCCGCCGATCTCGCGCGCCCGGTAGGTCGCCTGCTCGGGGCTGTAGGCGAGGCCGCCGCGCGGCACGTGCACGCCGTGGCGGGCGAGCAGTTCCTTGGCCTGATATTCGTGAATGTCCATTTTGTCCTCCGGTAATTCTCAGTGCGTCGCGGCCTGGCCAGCGCGCTCGATCGCCTCGCTGACCACCAGCACGTTGCGCGCCATGCGTTCCGACGCCGCGTCGATCATCTTGCCGTCGAGCGCAGCCGCGCCCTTGCCGAGCGCCTCCGCCTCCTTCAGCACCTCCAGGATGCGCCTGGCGCGGGTGACCTCTTTCTCCGGCGGCGAGAACACGTCGTTGGCGAGCGCGATCTGCGATGGATGGATCGCCCATTTGCCTTCGATGCCGAGTGCCGCGGCACGCCTTGCGGCCGCATTGTAGCCTTCGGGATCGGAGAAATCGCCGAACGGCCCGTCGATGGCGCGCAGGCCGTAGGCCCTGCAGGCGACAGTCATCCGCGACAAAGCGAAATGCCACTGGTCGCCGGGATAGTCGGGATTGAGGCCGCCGATGTTGACGGTGCGCGCCTTGTTGCTTGCGGCATAGTCGGCAACGCCGAAATGCATCGCTTCCAGCCGGCCCGGCGTGGCAGCGATCGCCTCGACATTGGCCATGCCGAGCGCTGTCTCGATCAGCGCCTCGAGGCCGACGCGAGTCTTGTAACCCTTGGCCATCTCAATCTGGTTGACCATGGCCTCGACCATATAGAGGTCGGCCGGGACGCCGACCTTCGGAACCAGGATGGTGTCCAGCCGATCGCCGGCCTGCTCCATGACGTCGACCACGTCGCGATACATGTAGTGCGTGTCGAGGCCGTTGATGCGCACCGAGACGGTCTTGCCCTTGGCGCGCCAATCGATGTCGTTGAGCGCCTCGATGATGTTCTTGCGGGCGCGCTCCTTGTCCGGCGGCGCGACCGCGTCCTCGATGTCGAGAAAGACGAAGTCGGCGGCGCTGTTCGCCGCCTTTTCGATCATCTCCGGGCTCGAACCCGGAACCGCCAGCTCGCTGCGCTGCAGCCGGAGCTTCTTCAGGTGGTTGAT
>NZ_RZSG01000673.1:0-3293 GCF_003997725.1 Mesorhizobium sp. M4A.F.Ca.ET.050.02.1.1 | reverse complement strand
GCCTGGTGATCTCGGACGACAGAGCCTCATCGAGGATTGAGAAGAACGGTTTCGGCCCGGGCGGCGGCAGTGGGTCGGGCGGCAGAAGATCGACCTTGAGCTGCATCCTGTCCTGGGCGATGCGGATGATGTTGGCGTAGTCGGCATCGTGCGGATAGGCCTCCATCATGTCAATAATGGCGGCGATGTCGCGTACGGTCGCTTGCGATAGGCGCTGCGTCACGGTCTGCCAGTGGCGTTCCATGAAGACGAAGGCGACGACCGACTGCAAGAGGATCATCGGAGCGATGACGATGATCAGCGAGCGGGCGTAGAGCCGTTTCGGCATGTAAAGCGCAACCAGGCGCCAGAACCGGTTCCAGGCGCGCGGCATGGCTTTCAGCATCCGCATGGCGCGATCGCTCAAGCCGTCATTTCCCGGCCTTTCCAGTTGCGTGGTCGCCATCTGCCCTTCCGCTCGTCAACGGCCGTTCAGCAAGGGCCTCAGGAATATTCTATTCCACGCTGAGCCGATACCCAATACCGCGCACCGTCTGCAGCCAGACCGGGTTGGACGGATCGCGCTCGATCTTGCGGCGCAAGCGATTGATCTGGACATCGATGGTGCGCTCGCCGACGTCGGACTCGTCACCGACCAGTTCATGGCGCGGAATGGTCTCGCCCGCGCGCGCGGCAAAGATCGCCAGGATCTCCTGCTCGCGGTCGGTCAGCTTCAGCGCCTCGCCGCCGCGCTTCAGCTCGCGTCTGGCGATCTGGAAGGTGTAGGGGCCGAATACCAGCTGCTCGACCTTGGGAGTCGCCACCGGGCCGCCACGGCGCAGGATGTTGTTGATGCGCAGGATCAGCTCGCGCGGGTCGAATGGCTTCGGCAGGTAGTCGTCGGCGCCAGCCTCCAAACCGGTGATGCGGCTGTCGGTCTCGGAGAGCGCCGTCAGCATGAGGATCGGAACGTTCTTTTCCGCCCGCAGCGCCTTGGTGAGGTCGACACCGGTTTCGCCCGGCATCATCACGTCAAGCACGAGCAGGTCGAAATCGAGGCCGGCAAGCTTGCGCCGGGCCTCGCCGGAATTGCCGGCGACGGTGACGCGGAAGCCGTTTTCGGACAGGTATTGCTTGAGCAGGTTGCGGATACGGGTGTCGTCATCGACCACAAGCAGATGCGGCGCGTCATCGTCCGGTGCTGTCGGATGATCAACCCTCTCAATGGTCTCCATGGCTTTTCCCCGATATTTTCGCAGGCACAATGTCGATCTGCGCTCTTAGTTCCGGATTGACCATCGCTTCGAGGAAACGTTCGATCGAGGCGCGGTCGGCGGCTCCGGAATCCTCCAATGCAGCACGGATGCGGCGTGACTGTGGCCGCGCCAGCGCCAATGCCAGGGCGCGGCCCTTGGCGGTCGGGTAAAGTTCGCGCTGGCGGCGATCGCGCGGACCCTGCAACTGGACGATATGGTCGGTGTCGATCAACTGCTTGAGCACGCGCGCCAGGCTCTGCTTGGTGATCTTGAGCACGTCGAGCAATTCGGCGACCGTCAGCCCCGGCCTGCGGTTGACGAAATGCAGGACACGGTGATGGGCGCGGCCGAAGCCATAGTCGGCCAGTATCTGGTCCGGATCGGAGGTGAAGTCGCGATAGGCAAAGAAAAGCAATTCGATGATGGCGAAGTCGATGCCGTCCTCGTCGGTGATCGCGGTCCTGATCGGTTTTCCGGCGGCGTGGCTTTGATCCGTCATCTCGTCTCCATGCGAACGGGAATTATGTCAGTACTATTGACGTAATTTCCCGGCAATGGTAATTTTTGACAAGCTTTTCGGCGGATTGCGAACGAAAAGGCAAGGGGAGCCCGTTTTTCCGGAACTTCCTGAGTTTGCCATACATTTGATATCCGCCTACGCTTCCGGACACCGGCCGCGTGCCGCGGCTATACGACAACGATGTGCGGGTTTGCGCCCGCGGGAGGTTTCCATGGCATCCGTTCCTTTCGACCAACTGGACGGCTTCATCTGGATGAACGGCGAGTTCGTCGCGTGGGCCGACGCCAAGATTCATGTGCTGACCCATGGCCTGCACTATGCCAGTGCTGTGTTCGAGGGTGAGCGCGCCTATGGCGGCGCGATCTTCAAGCTCACCGAGCACACCGAGCGCCTGCATGAATCGGCGCGCCTGCTCGGCTTCAAGATCCCCTATACGGTCGCAGAGCTCGATGACGCCTGCCGCACGCTTTTGAAGAAGCAGGGATTCCAGGACGCCTATGTGCGTCCGATCGCCTGGCGCGGCAGCGAGCAGATGGGGGTTTCGGCGCAGAACAACCGCATCAACTGCGCCATCGCCATCTGGCAGTGGCCGAGCTACTTCGATCCAGCGCAGAAACTGAAGGGCATCCGCCTCGACATCGCCGAATGGCGCCGGCCCGATCCACGCACCGCGCCGTCCAACTCGAAGGCCGCCGGCCTCTACATGATCTGCACACTCTCCAAACACGCGGCCGAGGCAAAAGGTTATGCCGACGCCATGATGCTCGACTGGCGCGGCCAGGTCGCCGAGGCGACCGGCGCCAACATCTTCTTCGTCAAGGACGGCAAGATCCACACCCCGAAGCCCGACTGCTTCCTCGACGGCATCACCCGCCGCACGGTCATCGGCCTCGCCAAGGAGCGCGGCCTGGAAGTGATCGAGCGCGCCATCATGCCGGAAGAGCTCGAAGGCTTCGAACAATGCTTCCTTACCGGCACGGCAGCTGAAGTGACGCCGGTTTCGGAGATCGGTCCATACCGATTCGAGGTTGGCGAGATCGCCAAGACATTGATGAATGATTATTCTGCTGCAGTGCAACCAAAGCATGCTATCGCCGCAGAATAGCGATAAGTCACAGCTTTTTTGTCTTACAGGGGCGGTTTTCTGGCCGCCCCTTTTATTTAAGCCTCGGTGCATTTGACTTTCATCCAATTCAGCGTCTCATGATGACGTCGGCCCGAGGAGGCTGGCAGTTATGGAGGGACTGTTAACATGGATACGAACACGCTCGTTGCGATCATTGTGCAGGTGATTGCGGGTGTTATCGGTGGTCAGGCAGTAGGCGTTGCGCTGAAGCAGGCGGCGATGGGACAGCTAACCAAAATCCTCGGTGGCGCGATCGGCGGCGTCGGCGGCGCGGCCATCCTCGGCAGCCTGCTCGGCGGTGGCGCTGTCGACCCGGCAGCCGCGGCGGGTGGAATCGGAAGTGCGATTGACCTGAAGAACATCCTCGGCGGTGCCGGCGGCGGCGCCATCCTGACCGGCATCATCGGCGCGG
>NZ_RZSG01000672.1:0-3305 GCF_003997725.1 Mesorhizobium sp. M4A.F.Ca.ET.050.02.1.1 | reverse complement strand
GTTTTCGTAGAAGGCGAGGCCGAACACGCCGACGCCGGTCTTGTTGGAGTCGATGCGGGCGAGCGTCTCGGTGTAGTCGCCGTCGATGTCGACAGCCTTGCCGTCCTTGCGGATGGCGATGCAGGTCTTGCCGACTTCCTTGTCGTCGCTGATGCCGGTGGCCTTGATGGCGGCCTTGTCGCAGCCGGCGTCGAGAAGCTTGGTCTCGAACACCTCGCGGGTGCCGTGCTTTTCACCCGGGATGTAGGCGGCGATGTCCCAGTCGGGGAGCTTCGGGTTGACCTGGTTCCACTTGGTGTTCGGATTGTCGACCAGCTTGCCGTCGACGACGAGCTTGGCGGCGAGCGCCTTGTAGATGTCGGCGGGAGCCAGCGCCCAGTCCGGGCCCTTGACGTCGGTGGCGAAGACGATGCCGTCATAGCCGATGCGGACTTCCTGGATGTCCTTCACGCCGGCGTCGGCGCAGGACTTGATCTCGTCCTTCTTGATCGGACGCGAGGAGTTGGCGATGTCGATGGTGTCTTCGCCGACGCCCTTGCAGAATTCCTTGATGCCGGCGCCGCTGCCGCCGGACTCGACCACCGGGGTCTTGAACTTGGTGAAGGTTTCGCCGAACTGCTCGGCGACGATCTTGGCATAGGGAAGGACGGTCGACGACCCGGCAACCTGGATCTGGTCGCGCGCGGCGGCGAAGCCGGACGACGCGGCGAGCGCAAGCGCAGCGGCCGACGCCGTGAGAAGGAATTTGTTCATGTGGCCTGCTCCTGTTCGGAAGATGGTCTCTCGGCACCGCTGTCCATTGGCGCCCGGTGAGGCCAATAGCTTCCGATTATTACAGTTGCATGACAGTTTCGTGTCAGCCCGGTAACGTCTCACTGGTCTGGCGGAAACGGCTGGCCGCCAGCCTCCGCGAGGCAAAGGCCGTTTGCCGGAGGGAATCAGGGACTTGCGCGAATTTCGATGACCGCCCCCGCCCTCGGCGGCGCGAGCCGCGGCCGCCGAGAAAAGAAAAGCCGGACGAGAGCGCGTTGCCCCTGGCCAGAGCGCATCATGGCCGAGCCATCGCCGAAAACAGGTCCGTTGGGGTAGATTCGACGCTGTTTCATGCCGGCGGTCGCTGCTCCCGCCCGTAACCGAAGGAGCGAATCCGATGCCGCCATTGTTCCGGCTCGACGCCCACAAGGGTATGGTGCGATCGCACCATACCCTTGCGACATCCCTTCGGTTCCCGGTGTGCTTTGCACAAATTGGACGCGACGGCGCCGGCCCGCAGGAGATAATCGGCCCTTCGCCTCGGCAGGCCTAGCCGGCGTTTCTCTGGACCTGGGCGCCCGTGCCGAGCCAGCGCTCGAGCTTCTCGAGCAGCGCCCTCGGGCTGATCGGCTTGGGCAGGTAGTCGTCCATGCCGGCCTCCAGGCAGCGCTCGCGGTCGCCCTTCAGCGCATGCGCGGTGACGCCGACGATCGGCACATGCATGCCGCTCTCCTCCTCGAGCCGGCGGATGACGGCCGTCGCCTCCAGCCCGTTCATCTCCGGCATCGACACGTCCATCAGGATCATGCGCGGATTGAGCCGGCCGTAGGCGTCGAGCGCCTTGCGGCCATTGCCGACGATCTCGAAGCCGTAGCCGGTCTCGCCGAGGATCTGCGTGAACACCATCTGGTTCACCTCATTGTCCTCGGCGACGAGGATGTCGAGCCCGCGTTCGGCGCTTGCCGGCCGGGCGCGCGCACGAACCGGCGGCGGCTGCAGCAGGGCCCGTTCCGACGCTGCCGTGGGCGCCTGCGCCGGCGCTGCGCGCGGCGGTCCGCTGCCGAGGGCGCCAGCTCCCGCTTGCGGCGGACGGCTGCCGACCGTGCTGTGGCGATGGCGCTGGATGGTGGCGACCAACGTCTCCAGCAGCACGGAGGAGCGGGCCGGCTTTATGAGCTGCGCGTCGATGCCTAGGTCGCGGTAACTGGTGTTGGCGAGCGACTGGTCGACGGACGTCAGCATGATGATCGGCGTGTGCGCGAGGCCGTCGGTATTGCGCACGATGCGCGCCATTTCGGCGCCGCTCATGCCCGGCATCTGGTAGTCGAGCACGACGCAGTCGACCGCCACGCCATAGGCGGCCGCCGCGATCAGTACCTTCAGCCCCTCGGCTCCGCTTTCAGCCGCGCAGGAATCGAACGTCCAGGACGCCATCTGCTCGCTGAGAATCGAGCGGTTGACGGCATTGTCGTCGACGATCAGCACCCGTGCCCCTGTCACGTCCACCGGCATGATCCGCTGCGCGCCCTCCTGGACGGCGCGCGGCAGCGTCACCGTGAACCAAAAGGTCGAGCCCTTGCCTTCGGCGCTCTCGACACCGATCTCGCCGGCCATCAGATCGACCAGCCGCGAGGTGATGGCCAGGCCGAGCCCGGTACCCTCGTGCCGCCTGGTCGAGGAGGTGTCGACCTGGCTGAACTTTTCGAACACAGCCCTCAGCTTGTCCTCGGGGATGCCGATGCCGGTATCGGTGACCGAGATGGTCAGCTTCGTTCCCATCGGCACGCGCTCGCCGGTGACGTCGACCAGCACATGGCCTTCGTCGGTGAATTTTACCGCATTGCCGAGGAGGTTGGTGACGATCTGCCTGATGCGCCCGACATCGCCGATGAAGTGGCTGTCGAGGCCCGGCTGGACGCGCACGATGAGCTCGAGATCCTTCTCCTTGGCGCGCGTCGAAACCAGCGTCGCCACATCCTCGATCGCCTCGGCCAGGTTGAAGGGAGCCGGATCGAGCACCATCTGGCCGGCGTCGATCTTGGAAAAGTCGAGGATGTCGTTGATGATGGTGAGCAGCGCGTTTCCCGACTTGACGATGATGGTCGGTGAAGGTCTTCTGCTTGGGGTCGAGATCCGACTTGGCCAGCAGCTCGGCCATGCCGAGCACGCCGTTCATCGGCGTGCGGATCTCGTGGCTCATATTGGCCAGGAATTCCGACTTGGCGCGGTCGGCGAGCACGGCGCGCTGCCGCGCTTCGCTGAGCTCGGCCTCGCGCTGCTTGAGCTCGGTGATGTCGGTGGTGGAGCCGATGAGATAGAGCGAACCGTCGGAGGCGATCATCGCCCCCTTGCGCGCGAACTGGTGCCTGACGCTGCCATCGGCGAGCGTCACGCTCTCCTCGATCTCCTGCGTCTCGCCGGTGCGCAGCACGGCGAGATCGCCGGCGACGAAGGCCTCGCCGTCCGGCCCGAAGATCTCGACATCGGTCTTGCCGATCGCCTCATCCTTGGCGAAGCCGGTGAGATCGCACCAGCCCTTGTTGACGTAGAAT
>NZ_RZSG01000671.1:0-3307 GCF_003997725.1 Mesorhizobium sp. M4A.F.Ca.ET.050.02.1.1 | reverse complement strand
CATCCGGAGATGTTCGTCTATCCGTTCGAGTCCCAGATCGGAACGCGCCTCGTCAACGACGCGATGACGTCTCTGTTCCCGGTCAAGTACCGCTGGCCGGCCTTCCCGCTCGATGCGGCTCCCGTGGACGACTACAAACTGATCATCGACGAAGAATGCAAGGTGCGTGCGCGCACACCGTATGTCAGCAAGTTTCGTGACACGGCCTTCGACTTCAACGACGATGAGCGTTGCGCTCAATACATCAAGCATGTGGAGGCCGTCGGCCGCGGCACGGCGAACAACGTCGCTGCTTTCTTCCGCTCCACATTCGACGCCTGGAAGGATTACAACCGCAGCGGCCGCGAGAAAGTCTATGTCGGGTACAGTCCGATCATCACCGTGGACTCGGAGGCGATCCTCGCCGCGATGCCCGGCGCGCACATGCTGCATGTCGTGCGCAATCCGTTCTCCGCCTACGCCGATACGAAGAAGCGGCCGGTTCCGATGCGCCTGTCGGACTATCTGCGGGCCTGGTGCCTGAACCAATACCATGCCCTGCTCGCGCGCAATCGTCATCCGGATCGGGTGCACATCGTGAGGCTGGAAGATGTCGTGTCCGACGCGCGCAAGGCTCTGGCGCCGGTTCTGTCCGCTCTGGGCATCGACGATCACGCCGCGCTGTCGGCGCCGACATGGAATGGACTGGCGCTGCGTGAAGTCTATCCCTGGGGAACGATCCGCCGCGCCACGCCGCAAGCCAATCGCGCGACGGCAGCGGAACTCTCGGTCGAGGAGCATGCGAAAGTCGCTGAGGCCGCCTGGCAGTATCTCGATGTGTTCGACTATGGCGAGTTCGCCAGGATGCGGCCCGGCTGAGATGCAGCGAGCCCTTGTGACCGGCGGCAGCGGCTTTGTCGGCGCGAGCCTGGTCCGACGGCTCCTGTCGATGGGCTGGCAAGTCGATCTCCTGCTGCGACCTGGTTTCGCGACCTGGCGTGTTCCTGCAGAACAGCCGCGGCTCTCGATGCATGTCATCGATCTGACGGATGCTTCGGCCGTGGAAGCGCTGCTGCATCGACTGCGGCCGCGCCACGTGTTCCATCTGGCCGCGCATGGCGCCTATTCGTGGCAGACCGATGCGGCCAGGATCGCGAAGACGAACCTCGAAGCCATCCGCACTCTGGCGCTTGCTTCGCTCAAGGCGAATGTCGAGGCTTTCGTGCACACCGGCACCTCACTGGAGTACGGCCGCAAGAGACACGCCCCGTCCGAGGACGAACCGGCTGAGCCCGAAGGGGCCTACGCAATCTCTAAGGCGGCGGCGACGGCGTTCTGCCGCGATCTTGCCAGACGATCCGGCATGCGCTTTCCGACACTTCGTCTCTATTCGGTCTATGGGCCGTGGGAAGAGCCGCGACGCCTCGTGCCGTCACTGCTCCTCCATGCGATGGTCGGGAAATGGCCGCCGCTTGCGAACCCCAAGACGGCGCGTGATTTCGTTTGGGTCGAAGACGTCATCGACGCCTTGATCATCGCGGCAAGTCGCCCGCTGGCGGATCCCGGGGCAATATTCAACATCGGCACCGGTCGGCAAACCACGCTGGGAGAAATCGTCGCTCTCGTGCATGGCGTGACTGGCTGCGAGGCTGAACCGCATTGGCAGAGCATGCCCGATCGAGGCTGGGACACGGATATCTGGCAGGCCGAGACCCGACACGCAGCGACGGTATTGGGCTGGACCGCGCAAACGACATTGCGAACCGGTTTGCAGCGAACGATCGAATGGTTGCAGGAAGACCGCGAGCGTCTCGACCTGTATCAAGGGAGCCTCAACTTGACGGGCGCACAGCCAAGATAGAGCGGCCGACCGTGTGGCAGTTCGCAGCAGCACGACCGGCGTTGCCGACCTTGTCTTCAGAAGGCGATTTTCAGACCCAGCTTGCCGGCGACGGTCGAACTGTCCGCGGACCACTTGCCGCGAATTTCGGTGCTGAGCGTGGTCGATCCCGTCATCTTCAGATTGAATCCGGAGTACAGCGCCACGGAAAAGTCCGCGTCCTCGAATTCGCTTTCCTCGCCCTCGACGCTGGCCGTGTTGGAGTAGCCGAAACGCTGCTGGAAATCGGCCCGTGCGTAGGGACTGATCACCATGCCGTTGCCAAGCTGGAAATCGGCATAGATGCCGGGCTCGAACTTGATCGCGCCGAAGGACAGGTGGCTCTTGCCGTAGTCAGTGCCGGAGCTGTCCTCATATCCGTCGCCGGTGAAGGTGACGCCCAGCAAGCCGCCGCGCAGATCGAAACGGACCCGGTCGGTGAGCTTGAAGATGCGTCCAATAGACCCGGTGATCGCATAGCCCTGCGTGTCATAGTTGCCGGAGCCGCTGTCCACATTCTCGACGTCGGTGTTGCCGAGGAATGCGGACGCCGCCACCAGCGCATAACTCGTATCATGGCGATAGAGTCCATAGCCGCCGAACATCCCGCTTCTGTTGGTGGCATCGCCGCCGCTGGAAAAGCGGCGGTCGTCGACACCCACCTCGGCGGAGGCATAGCCACCAAACAGGCCGATGTTGAGCCCATGCTCATCGTCGAAGCCGAAATGCTTGGCGGCTTTGAAATCCACGCTGACGGCGGCGGAGAATTCATCGACATCGAAAGGTTGTCCATCAATTGTGTCGAAGCTGTTCGAAATCCTGAAGCCGTCATGTTCGGTGTGGGCAAGCTGGCCGGAAGCAAAAACCCCAAAAGGCGCCGCCTGCGCTGGTGCCGGCGGAGCTGCCTTGGCCGGACCGACATTCGCTTCGACAATGTCGTCAACAATGTTGTGAAGGGCGTCCAGAGATGTGTCGACAATCGCGCCGTTGGCCACTCCGCCAAGATAACAGTTGGCGTCTAGGCCCTCAATGATGCAAGCATTGGCTTTCGAAGGCATGAAGACCAATGCTGCGCCAATCGAGAGCGCGCACGCGGCGCACAGGCGCAGAAGCCAATTCGCTGCTTTCATTTTCGTGTCCCCGAACTTAAAGTTTTACTCAAACAGTCGGTGCAAGCTATGCGATTGAATTCTCCAAGAACAACGATCCGGCCCCCACAGATACGATTTCGACATACTAGCAGAAAATCGATCGAAGATCATAGTAACTCACTTTGACCGGTTACGGCGCCACCCTTCCTTCGAGATGGGTTCTGATGTAAAATTTTTGGGTCTTCGAAGATGCGGGTTCGGCGCGCGAGAGGCGTCAATGGGGGGAGCGCTTCGATTGCTCGAGGACTGTCGCCAACTGAGACGAGCTCGCGTCATGACCTGTGGCCCCTTCCTGCGC
>NZ_RZSG01000670.1:0-3309 GCF_003997725.1 Mesorhizobium sp. M4A.F.Ca.ET.050.02.1.1 | reverse complement strand
CTGCAAAGCCGATAAAGGCAACGACGTCGCCGACGCGGAGCTCACCGCGAGTGACGAGGTAGGCGCCGATCGAAAGCACGATCATCATCGAGATGGTCGACGACAGCCGGTTCAACGCACTGGCGATCGCCCACCAGTCGAGCACCGGATTCTGCGCGTCGAGCAGGTCCTTGACGTAACGCTTCAGCGTCGCGGTCTCATGGCCGATGCGGTTGTAGCTCTGCAGCACGGCGACATTGCTGACGCTATCGGTCACATGGGCAAACACGGTGTGGTAATGGCGCTCGACAGCGGTCTGCCCGGACTTGGTGCGACGCATGACGATACGGCCGATGCCGACATAAAGCACGCCAAGGCCAAGCAGCACCAGCGACATGCGAATGTCCATGGCAAGCGCGGTCGGCACCAAAAGCACCAGTGCGATGGCCGTCGAGAGATGCACGCGCATGAATTCGAGCCACAGGCTGAACAGGGTCTCGACGGCGCGCAACAGCGTTTGTAGTGAATTGGACGTGCCGCGCTGATGATGCCAGGCGAGCGGCATGGTGATGACGCGCTCGAAGGACTGGCACAGCACCTCCGAGCGGCGGGCATGGGCGAAGCGGTCGGCGCCACGCGCCACCAGCACGACAGCAACGACGTTGAACGCGCCGAGAGCTGCCCAAACGGCGAGCGTCGAAAACACCGGGCCTTTTTCAGCGATGGCACCGATCACCCGGCCCAACAGGATCGGCTCGAGGATCGCGATCGCGGCGAGCGCGACATTGGCGCCGCAAATCAGAGCGACGCGCTTCTTGTCGGCAGCCAGATAACCCAGAGCTCTCCAGTAGATCTGCAGAAGTGACACTTCAGCTACTCCGCCAAACTTTCATTGTGCAGTGCACCATTTCTTGACACGTACCGGTTAACGGGTCGCAAAACAATGCCCGTCTAGCTCTTCCGTTCCCATTCTGCGAACAAAAGATGACGACGTTGCGAAATCTGCCGTGATCACCTAACGGTTTGAGATAAAAGGTGAAATGTCAGCCTTGCGGCAAAATCATGGCAGCGGCCAGGAGCTGCCACATTTTTAATCACCAAGAGCTTGCGTAGCGGAAGCTAATGCGCCCGGCCGGATGCCGGCAAAAAGCATGCGCAAATAACGCTCCAACATAACACGCGCCCCGAAGGGCGCGCGCAGACGGCTTCAAGTCATTGATTTTACGCAGGTATCTTGACGACAACCTCAGCCATCTCACCGGCCTTCGGCTCGAAAGACGAGGATTTTGTCTTGGTTCCATTGACTTCGAGCGAGATGGATTTGGTCTTTTTGTCGCGGATGACACGAACCTTGACTTCCGCCCCCAGCATCTTGAGCGTTGCCGCGTAGCCATCCCAGTGGCCAGGCAGTTTCGGCCGGAATGTGATCTGCTTGCCGCGCCGCTCGATGCCGAGAATGCCCTCGACCGCCGCGCGGTACAGCCAGCCGGCGGAACCCGTGTACCAGGTCCAGCCGCCACGCCCGCCCTTGCCTTCGCCGGCATAGATGTCGGCTGCCACGGCATAGGGCTCGACCCTGTAGTGCTCGGCTGCCGCCTCGTCCGAGGCGTGATTGACCGGGTTCAGCATCGAGAAGCAGCGATAGGCGTCGTCGGTGCGGCCCATTTCGGCGAGCGCGATGACGAACCAGGTGGCCGCGTGGGTGTACTGGCCGCCATTCTCGCGCACGCCGGGCGGGTAACTCTTGATGTAGCCGGGATCCTTCTCCGTCTTCGAGAAGGGCGGCGTGAACAGCTTGACGATCTTGAGCTCGTCGTCGACCAGCATCTTGGTCGCCTGGTGCATGGCCGTGGTCGAACGCACCGGATCGCCCTCGCCCGAAAGTACGCTCCACGACTGGGCGATGGAGTCTATCTTGCATTCCTTGGCGTCATGCGAGCCGAGCGGCGTGCCGTCGTCGAAGCTGCCGCGCCGGTACCACTGCCCGTCCCACGCGGTGGCCTCCAGCGCCCGCTTCAGCACGTCGGCATGCTTGTTCCAGGCCTGCGCCCGCTTGGCGTCGCCTTGCGCCTTGGCCACCGGGGCAAAGTCGCCCAGCGTCTTTAGCAGGAACCAGCCCAGCCACACGCTCTCGCCCTTGCCGCCCTCGCCGACGCGGTTCATGCCATCGTTCCAGTCGCCGCCGAGGATCAGCGGCAGGCCGGCGGGGCTGCTGCGCTTGATGGCGAGATCCAGCGCCCGCGCGCAGTGATCGTAAAGCGAGGCGGTGGTCTTGGAGACCTCCGGCGTGAAGAAGGCATCGTGCTCGCCCTCGCCGAGCGGCTGGCCGTCGATGAAGGGAAGCTGCTCCTTGAGGATCGCCGCGTCGCCGGTCACGTCGATATAGCGGGCCGTTTCATGGGCCAGCCAGACGACGTCGTCCGAGATCATGGTGCGCACGCCGGCGTCGGTGCGCGGCAGCCACCAGTGCTGCACGTCGCCCTCCGGGAACTGCCGGCGCGCCGCGTTGAGGATCTGGTCGCGCGCCAGCTTCGGATCATGCGCCAGCAAGGCCAGCGTATCCTGCAGCTGGTCGCGGAAGCCGAAGGCGCCGCTCGCCTGGTAGAAGGCGGAACGAGCGCGGATGCGGCAGGCAAGGCTTTGGTAAGGCAGCCAGTGGTTGACCATGGCATCCATCGCCTTGTCCGGCGTCTCGACCTGGATGGTGTCGAGGAAGCCGCGCCAGACGCGCTCGTTGTCGGCCAGCCGCTGGTCGAAGTCCTTGCCGCGATGGGCCTGCACCAGCGCGCTCGCCTCGGCGGGCGAAGCTGCGTCGCCGAGCACCCAGAGCAGCGTCACGTCGCCGCCGGCGGGGATGTCGATGTCGCTGGCGATCGCCGCGCAAGGGTCGTCGCCCGCCTCCACCCGGCCGGACAGGGCGGCGCCCGCAAGCACGGCCTGCGGATATTCGCCGCTGCCGTGGCGGCCGATGAACTCGCCCCGGTCGGTCGTCACCGACTGCACCTCGGTCGAGGCCGCGAGGAACGCCACCCGCTCACTGAAGTCGAGCCCGTAGGGGTTCTGGGCCAGTAGCGCGCCAGTCGCAATGTCCCGCGCCGGCACGATGGTCGCCGCCGTGCGCGAGCGATGGCCGCCCAGCACCCATTCGGCATAGGCATAGACGCGCAGCCTCGCCGGCACCGGGCCCGCATTCTGGATGCGCAGCCGGGTGATCTTCACCGGATCGGCCGGATCGACCACTTGGGTCAGGTCCATCGACAGCGGCCCGCGCTTCGTACGGAAGGTCGAAAAACCCTGGCCGTGCCAGGTCTCGTAGGTCATGGCGGGGTC
>NZ_RZSG01000066.1:0-14812 GCF_003997725.1 Mesorhizobium sp. M4A.F.Ca.ET.050.02.1.1 | reverse complement strand
ACGCATCCGAAGATGCCTACCGGGCGGTCGGTTTCGCGAACGATGGCCAAGCCATGAGCCGGATCACCCGCAAGCAGTTCCTGGCGCTTGGAGCCGCCTCGCTTGGCCTTGCCGGTTCCGGGCTGGTAGGAAGGGCGTTGTCCAGCGGCGGGGAGAGCGGCCCGGTGCCCGGTGAACTCGTCGGCGCCTCCTCCTCCATCGGCCACAGGCTGCGAGGCGGCACCTTCGCCGCGCCGGGCGAGATCCGCCGCACCGATGTCGTCGTCGTCGGCGGCGGCGTCGCGGGCCTGGGCGCCGGTTATCGCCTTGCCAGGGCCGGCTATGACGATTTCCTGCTGCTCGATCTCGAAGCAGCTCCCGGCGGCAATGCCGCCAGCGGGCGCAACGAGGTCAGTGCCTTTCCCTGGGGCGCTCACTACGTGCCGTTGCTCACCCAGGAAGCCAGGGCGGTGCGGGCACTGTTCGAGGACTTCGCCATCATCACCGGGTACGGCCCCACGGGCGCGCCGCTCTACGACGAGTATGCCCTCTGCGCCGACCCTTCCGAGCGCCTCTACCGCTACGGGCGCTGGCAGGACGGGCTGGTGCCGGCGATAGGTCTCACTGCCGAGGAGGAGGCGGAGACCAGGCGCTTCTTCGCTACGATGCGCGACTTTCGCCGGCGCGTCGGCACCGACGGCCGGCGGGCTTTCGCCATTCCGCTCGACCTGAGTTCGCAGGACGCCGATCTGATGGCACTCGACGCCATTGCCATGACGGCCTGGATGGAGCGCGAAGGCTATCGCTCGCCGGGGCTCGCCTGGTATGTCGACTATTGCTGCCGCGACGACTACGGCACGCGGTCGCAGGACGTCTCGGCCTGGGCCGGCATCCATTATTTTGCCTCCCGCAACGGCAGGGCGGCCGATGCCGACGAGCAGGGGCTGGTCACCTGGCCGGAAGGCAATGGCTATCTCACGCACCGCCTCGCCGAGGTCCTTGGCCCGCGCGTGCGGTCGCGGACGCTGGCCTTTGCCGTCGAAACAGATGATGCGGGCGCGGCTGTCGACGTTTGGGACGCGGCCGAGGACAAGACCTTCCGCGTCGAGGCGAAGGCCGTGGTGCTGGCGACACCTCATTTCGTGACTGCACGGCTGATGAAGCATGCGGCCCTTGCCGCCGGCTTTTCCTATGCGCCCTGGGCGGTGGCCAACATCACGCTCGACAGCCTCCCCGGCGGCACGGGGGCCGGCCTGAGTTGGGACAATGTCGTCTTCGACAGCCCCCTGCTCGGCTATGTCGTGGCCACCCACCAGATCACCCAGATGCGCCCGACGAACACGGTGTTGACCTACTACTGGCCGCTTAGTCACCTGCCGCCGGAGGAGGCGCGCCGGGAAGCTCTGGCGCGGCCGCTGCAAGCCTGGCAGGGCATCTTCCTCAAGGAGCTCCTCGCGGTCCATCCCGAGCTCGAAGGCCACGTCCGGCGGGTCGATGTTTGGGTTTGGGGGCATGCGATGATCCGGCCGGTGCCGGGCTTCATCTGGGGCGCGCAGCGGCGCGCGGGTCTCGTGCAGAAGCCGCCTGTCTTCACCGCCCATTCGGACATGAGCGGCGTCTCCATCTTCGAGGAGGCCTATACGCACGGGGTTCGTGCGGCCGAGAACGCCATGGCCTATTTGGGCCATCCTTTCGAGACGGTGCTGTGATGGCGCATTCCTTCCTCAAGGCCCAACCCTGGATATTCTCCGCCCGCTTCGACCTCGGCTTCATCCTGGCGCCGGCGCTGGTGGTGACGCTGGCCGCCCTGGTCTGGTCGCTGTCGGGCGGCGCGGCAAGCGAGACGTCGCCGTGGGTCTGGCTGGTGCTCGTGGTCGGCGTCGATGTGGCCCATGTCTATTCGACCCTGTTCCGCACCTATCTCGACCGCGCCGAGCTCAGCGCGCGGCCCTGGCTCTATGGCTTGACTCCGCTGCTGGCCTGGCTGGGAGGCTGCCTGCTTTACTGGTGCGGCAGCCTGGTGTTCTGGCGCGTGCTCGCCTATGCCGCCGTGTTCCACTTCGTGCGCCAACAATACGGGTTCATGATGATCTATGCCCGCCGGGAACGCGGCCTGCCACCGCTCTTCCGCCGCATCGACAAGGCTGCGATCTACGGCGCCACGCTCTATCCGCTCATCTACTGGCATTGCCACCAGCGGGAATTCTCCTGGTTCATCGAAGGCGATTTCATCCGCCTCGACCTGCCGCTGCTCGCCACCGTCGCCGGCCTCGCCTATGCCGCCATCCTGGCCGCCTACGTCGTCAAGGAGGCGGCGCTGCTCCGCCGCGGCATCGGTTTCAACCTGCCGCGCAATTTGTTGCTGGTCGGCACCGCGATGTCCTGGTTCATCGGCATCGTGCTGTTTGACAACGACCTCGTTTTCACCGGCACCAACATCATCGCCCACGGCATCCCCTATATCGCGCTGATCTGGGGCTATGGCCGCAACCAGGCGCGGCTGCAGGGAGGGCGCAGTTCCTTCCTGGCGCCATGGATCGCCCATCTGTTCACCTGGCGCGCCGTGCCTGTCTACATGTCCGCCCTCTTCGGGCTCGCCTATCTGGAGGAGGGGTTGTGGGATGGCTTCGTCTGGCGCGAGCATGGCAGCCTCTTCGGCCTCTTCGGTACCCTGCCGTCGCTCGGCTCCTCCGACGCGCTGATTTGGCTGGCGCCGCTGCTCGCCATGCCCCAAGCCACCCACTACATCCTCGATGCCTTCATCTGGCGCATGCAGACCAGGGACACCAGCTGGAAGCAGGTTCTGTTCGCGCAAGAACCGGGGCGCTCCTGATGGATGCCCGGGTGACTGATCAGCCCCAGGCCGTGCAGGCCCAGCCGTTCGCCCCGGGTCTGCACCTGCTCGTCGATTTCTGGGAGTGCCGCGGCCTCCGGGATGCCGAGGGGATAGAGCGCACGTTGCGCGAGGCGGCGGCGGCCTGCGGCGCCACGGTGCTGGGCGTCATATTGCACAATTTCGGCGAGGGCGCAGGCATCACCGGCGTCGCTTTGCTCGCCGAGTCCCATATCAGCATCCACACCTGGCCCGAGACCGGCTATGCAGCCCTCGACCTCTTCATGTGCGGCCGCTGCGACCCTCGAGGAGCCTTGCCTGTGCTGGAGGCGTGGTTCTCGCCTGGCCGTACGAGAATTACAGAGCACCGGCGGGGATGAGGTCGCAGGCGGACTGTTCGACCTTACCGGCACAGGCGGGCTCTCCTGCTTGAGAGGGGGGCCGATCACCCGCGATGCTGTGGCGACGCGGGTTCGCGCGTTGGGATCTGGGCCCCCGGTGCGGTCAGCTGTTGTTCAACTTCAAGTGGAGGCAATGCAGCGTGGCATGTCAATGCGCGGCGATGTCGAAATATGAGAATAAGATTCCATCGCTGCTGCCGAAACGGCCCTCAAAACAGCCATTGTCGGCCGCCGCCAAGCGGCTTGATGGAGCGATCGTGACCTTGGCGGCGCGTTTCTCCACATTCAGTTCGACACGAACGTCATGAAACGTCAAAAAGGTCCCGTTGAGCGGGAAATGCATTTTGTAAAAGGCTTCCTTGATCACGAATAGAAGCTTGGGCAGGTCGTAGCCCAGGCGACTTTCGATCTCTTCCTGCTCCTCCAGTTCGGGGGCCTGCGACACCAGTTTTGCCAAGTCGCATGGAAGCGGAGAATCGTCCTCGATGTCGATACCGATGCTCAGGAAATCGGCCGACCATCCGACGGCGACAGCGCACAGGCTTCGAGTATGAGAGATGGAACCGACAACACCTGCCGGCCAGACTGGCGCACGATTGCGCCCGACCGGGATGACGCTGTTGGATACGCCAAGGCCCTGCAAAGCCTGCCGGGCATAAATGCGCCCGGCGCGAAACTCACGGCGGCGCGCCGGTACGACATTGCCCAGGGAAAGTTCTTCCGCGAGCAGCAGGTCTCGATCGGCTGGTTCGAGATCGCCGCCCTCGACGACGATGCCATCAGCGACCGACTGGCGAATGGCTGCCACCAGGCGGACTGGCGAACGGTCGTCCAGGACTTCCGGCTCACCGGGCAAGACCACTCCTTTGCCGGCCCAAACTGCTGCTCCATCGACGCTGTCCTGCGTTGTAACAGAACGTCGATGGACCGGGCAACGCTCGCCATCGCCAAGAGAAATGGCGGTCCAGAGCGGCGGATTTAGTGTCCTTCGTGCCCGGCGCGGTAGCCGGCCCCTTATCGCATCCAGCCCACATGCAGCGATGCCGTGAAGCGTTGGACCGCCCTAGGTTTCAGGCGCGACCGAGTTTCACTTGCGCGCCTTGCGTATCGACGCCTGATAGACCAGCGAGGTCCAGCTGTTGCTCGAGGCGAGGTGGCAGTAGAGCATTCCCAGCGCGCCCGATTTCCTGAGGTCGAGGAAGGCCTCGTCGCTCAATTTGTTGAGGGCGGCCTCATCGATCACCTGGAAATCGGTGAGGTTGAGCACCTCGCCGCCCTCCAGCGTCACCTTGCTCTGGCGCGGCGCGAACAGGCCGTGCGCTTCGATTTTCTCGATCATCGCCCGAGTCGCGTTGAAGTCGGTCTGGAACTGGTTGCAGAAGGCCAAAGCCTGCCTGGTCGCCTCGGTCGGCTCGGTGCCGTTGAAGAAGGGCGCGATCTTGCCGCCATCCTCGCGGAACGGCGCCAGCAACTGGTCGACGATGCGCTCGCTGGCGCGGTCGATGCATAGCGTCAGCCGGCCGGCCGTCTTGCTGTCGTCGGCGAGGATGAAGGGATAGCGCCGCACATAGGCCGGAATGTAGTGCGGCTCGCTCCAGCGGCCGTCGGCATCGACGAACAGGTTCTCGTACTGGCGCACACCGGTGATGATCACCGGCGCCTTGGCGGCGCCGATGAAGACGATCGGGTAGGATCGCATCGCCGCCGGCATTTCCGACGCCGCCACGGGAATTGCGTGCGCGGAGCGGGCGAAGGAGAAGTCGGCGCGCGCCGCCAGGCCGAGCGAGCCGTGTCGTATCGGATTGAGCGCCTCGGGCTTCGAATAGAACAGCGGTAGCCCAATGTCGGCCGCGGCCGGAGCCGTCTGCGTCTTGGCGTCAGTCATTATCGGTATCCTCCAGGCGTCTCGCGCCAATTCGGTTTAGAGCAACTCCAGGAAAAGTGTGAAACGGTTTCCCGTTCGGGATTGCGGCAAGGCAAAGAGCAATTCCAGGAAAAGTGTGTAACGGTTTTCCGTCCGGGATTGCGGCAAGGCAAGAAATAGAACGGCTCAACGTTTCCGCGAAACGATGAACCGCTCCGGTGACCCGCAAGCCCGTGACCATTCCGGTCTCGCTCGCCGGCTTCACCGCCGCGATCGACAAGCTCGCAGCCGTCAAGTGATGCGGTCGCGATCGGTCGCCGCGCGCCTACCCTTGCCTCGGATGTCCCTGGCTGAGCGCAGCATGCCGACTGAAAGCCGACAGGCAGAACGGCGCCTTGACGAGCCGCCCGAACATCGGCACCCTCGATCGCCTGTTCAGTGCTCCCTGAACCCGCGATTGAGCGAGTCGCGGACCGGCGCCAGCATATAGTCGAGCAGGGTATGCTCGCCGGTCAGGATCATGACTTCCGCCGGCATGCCAGGCGACAGATGGATGTCATGCAGCTGTCCGAGGTCGGCGACGTCGACCTTGACCTTGGCGAGGAAATAGGGCTCGCCGGTCCTCTCATCCGTCAGCCGGTCGGCCGAGACAGAGGTGAGCAGGCCGTGGATCTGCGGCAGATGCCTGGTCGGATAGGCCGACAGCACCACGCGTGCCGGCATGTCCGGATGCACCATGTCGATATCGGCCGGTTTGATACGTGAATCGATGACCAGATTGGGCTCGTTGGGTACGATATCGAGAAGCGGCTGGCCGCCGGAAATCACGCCGGATTCAGTCCTGACACGCAGGTTCATGACGGTTCCGGAAATCGGCGCGACGATATCGGTCCTGGCCAGCACATCCTGGCGTGAGGGCAAAAGGCTGCGCAGTTCGGCGAGGTCGCCGCGCACCTTGGCAAGATCTACATTGGCTCTCTCGCTGTCCTGCTGGCGCAGATTGAGCAACTGCAGCTTGGTCTCGCCGATCTGCTGGTCGTTGCCTGCGACCTGCGACCGGTTCGATGCCTGGTTCGCCCGGATATCGGCCTGGGCGCGCTGCAGCGCCAGTATCCGCGGCAGGCGCTCCAGCCCCTGTTTGTACATTGCCTGCGCCGAAACGATCTCCTGGTCGATCAAGCCGAGCTGCTCGGCCTGGGCGGCGATCACGTCCCTCCATCCCGTGCTCTGTTCTTCAATCTGTGCTATGCGCTTGTTGAGGATCTGCTCGCGCCCCTCCCGGGTCGCGAGGCGGCTGTCGAGCAACGCCTGCTCCTCGACCACCACCTTCCGCGCCGTCTCGCTGTCGATCGACGTCAGCTCCCTGGGAAAGCTGATCCGGTCTTGTCCGGCAAGCTCGGCGACCAGGCGCGCCTCGGTCGCCAGCAAGCGGATGTAGCGCCCCTGCAACTCGTCATAGCGCCCTTGAGCATCGGTCGTCTTCATGCTGATCAGGATCTGGCCGGCGCTGACCTTGTCGCCCTCGCGCACATGGATTGTCCCGATGATGCCGCCCTCCAGGTGCTGGACGGTCTTGCGGTAGCCTTCGGGGCTGACGACGCCATTGGCGACCACGGCGCTCGCTAGCAGCGCCATACTCGACCACGCCGCGGTACCGCCGACAAAGACGATCGCCGAGACGTAGCCCAGCATGCGCGCTGGCCGCGTGCGGCGGTTAAGGTCGCGCCTGCCGGCGCGGAACGCAGGCGACCGCCGCCGGACGAGCCAGGCGAGCAGCAGCAGAAGCAGCGCGCTCGCGGCCGCCGCCGCGGCGATCTTCATCGGCTGGTCCAGCTCTTCGAACCAACTCGGTGTCGCGGCTGCCAGATCTGTGGCAGCACCGACCAGCCTGTTCATTTCGTCGCGCAGGCTGGCCAGCAGCAGGTCCAGCATTTTCGACAGGTCGCCAAATCGATTGTCCATGGCTCACTCCGCCGCCTTCAGCGTTGCCGGTGCATTGGCGTGGCTCTTGTCTCGCCTGGGCATCGGCACGGTAATCCGTCTGGCCTGGCCGCCCAGCGCGCCGAGCACCTCGTCCCGCGTGCCGAACATCTTGACGGCGCCATCGAGCATGAAAACGACATGGTCCGCCGAGCGCAAAAGGTTCATCTGGTGGCTGACGAGAATGACGGTGCAGCCTCGTTCCTTCAAAAGGCGAAGGACATTGAACAGCGCCATTTCGCCGTCCGCGTCGAGGCCGGTGTTCGGTTCGTCGAGCACGATGAGCGCGGGATTGCCGAACAGGGCGCGGGCGAGGGCGATGCGCTGACGCTGCCCGCGCGAGATCCGTGCCCCATGCGGCCCTACCTCGGTTTGATAACCGTTCGGCAACCGCAATATCATCTCGTGGATACCCGCAAGTTGCGCCGCGGCGACAACTGCCGCGCTGTCGACATCGCGCAAGCGCCCGATGTTCTCGGCGATCGTTCCCGGAAACAGCTCAACCTGCTGTGGCACGTAGCCGATGTGCATCCCCAATTGATCCGGCGGCCAGCTTGCGACCTCCGCACTATCCAGCCTCACATGGCCGAGCGACGGGCGCAGCGTCCCCACTATTAGGCGGCAGAGCGTGGTCTTGCCGGAGCCCGACGGTCCGATCACGCCGCAGGTCTCGCCGGCCACCACATCGAAGGACACTTTGTTGATCAGTGTCTGCTGTGTTCCCGGCGCATAGTAGTATGCGTCCTCGAGCTTCAGGCGCCCTTGCGGGCGCGGCAAGGTTACGCCGCCGCTCTGCCGGGACCCGGTGTCGGCGAAGAGGCGCATGAGGTTGCGACGCGCGGTGCGAGCAGTGACCAGGCTGCGCCAGGCTCCGATCGAGCGTTCTATCGGCGCGAGCGCGCGGCTGAGCAGGATCGATGCCGCGATCATCGATCCGGCCGTCAGTTCGCCACGCAAGACAAAATACGCGCCGAGCCCCAGCACGGCCACCTGAAGGGCCAGGCGCAGCGAGCGCGACAGGCTGGCGATGCTGGTTGTGCGACTGAGAAGCTGCGCCTGGATGGTCATCAACGACTGCTGCTTTTCTTCCCAGCGCTGCAGCGCCGGCTCTGACATGCCGAGCGAGCGGAGCGTCTCGGCGCCGTCGACGTATTGACTGGCCGCGGCCTGATTGCGGCGCAGCCCCAGCGACGCTTCCTGGCCCTTGCGGCGCGTGAGAAAGTCGTTGGCCAGCGCGCCACAGAACAAAAGAACCGCCCCGGCTATTCCGACCAGGCCCAATGCCGGGTGCAGGAGCCACATGAACGCCAGGAAGACGGGCGTCCAGGGCGCGTCGAGAAAGGTCAGCATGCCGTCAGCGGCAACGAAGCCCCGCAGGTCGGCCACATCCTTCAGGCCGGCCTCGAGGCTGCTGCCCGCAAGGCGAGCTTCCATGGCTCGTTCGATCACCGGAACGCTGAGTTGGTCATCGAGCCATTGGCTGATATGCCCGAGGATCATGCGTCGGGCCTGTTCCAGCATACCATAGACGGCGATCGCGGCGATCACCGCCAGGGTGAGCCACATCAGCGTATCGATCGAGCCGCTCGACAGGACCCTGTCGTAGATCTGCAGCATGTAGACTGTGCTGGCGAGCAGGAGGAGGTTGGCGAGCAGGCTGAAAAGGAGGAGGGCGGGCACCTGGCGCCGCGCCAGATGCATCACCTCCTGGAACTGCGGTCTTGGCTGCATCACGGATACCCCCGTTTCGATGCCTTTGGGCCAGTGCCCGGCCGGGCGTCAGGGGATGGCGCCCGGCCGGATCGAGTCAAGCTATGACGACGCCGTCGACGTGGTTGTCGTCGAAGATGCCGGTCCCGTCGATGCCAATGGAGAAGCTGTCGCTTGCCGTGTCGCCGTCGAAATCGGCGATCTGCACGGTGAAGTCGAGCTTCTCGTCGGGTGCCGGCTGCGCCTGGCTGAGGCCGAACCCGCCGATATCGAAGGTGTTGTTGTCGTTGCCGGAAACGCCATCGGCGTTGCTGACGTTTTCGATCAGCACGCGGTCATGGGTTCCGCTCGTCGTCCACTGCACCTTGTCGCCGGTGCTCAGGCCCTTGATCGTCCAGGTGCCGTCGCCGTTGTCCGTGACGGTCGGAAGAAATTGCGTATTGCCTGTCTTGACGATGTTGTCGACGACCGAGACCGAGGTGATGGTGACGGCCGTGTCGCCGGTGAGCCCGTTGACGAAATTCACCCCCGGTTCAGCGGCGGTGTTGAGGGCCGAGATCTTGACGCTGACGGGTCCGACGCCCGGATTGGTCTGGTTGACGGTGAAGGATGCCGAACTCGTATTGAACACGTTCGTGAACGCGATGTTGGCTTCGACGTCGGCCTCGTTCTGGTCCAGATTTGGCACCAGGAAGTTCGTGTTCGCGCCCGTGACATAGGTGATGAACGCCCCCTCACCGGGGTTGATCTGGTTGCCGTTGACGCCGAATGAGGTGGTGCTGCCGGCCTGGCTGATATTAAGCACATCCTTGGTTGTGATGTTGCCGCCGGCGGATTGATCGAGCGGGTCCTTCCCGATCACCACGATCTGGGTGGAGGCCGGATTGCCGAACGTCATAAACAGGTTGCTGCCGGAGGGTGCCCCGGCGAAGGCGAAGTTGATCTCCTCACTGACCGAGACCTTGAGATTGCCGTCCAGGTCGATGGAGTCATCGGGGTTGGTGGCGTCCGGATGCTCCAGCGCCTCGTACTGAATGCTCCAGAACTTGCCGCCGCTGACCGGGCTCCCGGTCTCCTCGAGGTAAACCGCGAAGGCGATGGCGCCTGCTGACGTCTTGCCGAGCACGATGTTGTCGTTCTGCGTGTCCGTGAAAAGAAAGATCTCTTCGCCGTCGTTGGTAAAGAGACCGCTCGAGTCACCGTCGAGCGCGCCGCCGCTAGAATCGGTGAAGGCGATGTTGCCGACCGAGCCCGTGACGCCGCTGATGGAAATGACGTTGCCGTTGCTCACCGCTGCATTAATCGCGGTGGCCGGGTCAGCGCCGAGTGCCGTCAGCCGACTGGAGAACGCAGTCGGCAAGGCGGTGTTGGTATCGTCATTCTGCAAGCCGGCCGTTTCGTCAAGGGTAACGGTCGTGCCGGTGAGCGTTACGGAAAGCGCCATGAGAGCCTCCTAGAGATTATCGTGAAGATTGCTGGGGAACCTGCCGTTCGGCGGTCGCAACGCCGGCGCCGGTAGGGGAGCGCGGAGTTCAGTCCGAGGTTCGTCTCGACACAGGTTCGGAACGAAGCGGGCTGCGAGGAGTCTGCAACATCGGTGTCCGTCAAAGCGTCGTCGACGTTGTCGCCGGTTTGTAGCGCGGTCTTCCGGTCGTTGACGGCCTCGTCGTCGAGAATCGAGGTGATCGACATTGCTGTTCTGCCGAAATGTACCCCCAGGCGAAAGATCGATTCCTGAGGGGCCCCATCCAAAGGAAAGACCGCCCTCTGAATCGCGGCCTTCGAATCCCTGATTGTCCCGCCGATGGCGAGCGCCGGTCTATTCCCGCTTCGATAGTATTATGGTCAATGTCCCTACCTATCGAACGATATCTATCGTTCGGTAAGTCGAGGCGCGAGAAGGGCGGCCTACGGCTATTTTTCCCGCATCGCCCGGCGGAAGTTCTGCGTGATCGGCTCGGCGAGGTAGGAAAGCACGGTGCGAGCACCCGTCCGGATCATCGTCTCACTCGACATGCCGGGCAGCAGCTTACGACCCTCCAGCTTGGCGAGTTCTGTTCTGTCGATCAAAACGGTCGCGGCGAAATACGGTGCCCCGCTACGCTCCTCCACCATGCGGTCAGCCGACACGATCTCCACGACGCCCTCGAGAGGCGGCAGGCTGTAGCGGGCGAAGGCCGGGAAGCTGACGCGCGCGGGCTGTCCGGGGGCGATCGTCTCGACATCCTCGGGTCTGACCATGGCCTCGACCACGAGTTGCTGTCCGAGCGGCACCACCGTCATCAATGTCTCGCCGGGCTTCACGACGCCGCCCGCCGTGTGAACCTTCAGGTCCATGACGATGCCGTCGACCGGCGCCGCGATATTGGTGCGGGCCAGCACGTCCCTGGCGGAGCGCTCCTGCTGTCTGAGGTCGAACAGCTCCGCCTCGACCTTGCTCAGCTCATCGACGGCCGCGTTCAGCCGCACTGTGTTGAGGTTCAGGATTTGCATGTCGATCTCGGCCATGGCGCTTCTGGCACGAGCGATTGCTGCGACGTTGGTAGCGCGCTCGCCCTCGATCTCCCGCTGTTGTCGTTTGAGCGACAGGTTCCGCTCGCGGGTGGTCAGCCCCTTCGCCAGCAGGCTCTCCAGGTCCTTGGTCTCACCCTCGATCGCCTCGATCTGCTTGTCCTCGGTGACGATAAGCTGCTGCAGTCCCGTGATCTCTTCCTCGATCTGGTGACGGCGCTGGCTGAGAATTTCCCGCTCGTCCTTCAAATTGTGATGCTTGGCGGCGAACACGTCGCGCTGTGCGGCCACGGCGTCCCTTGCTGCGCTGGCGGGGTTGGCGAGCAACGCGGCATCGAACTCGATCTCGGCCTTGCCGTCGCGCTCGGCCCTGAGACGCGCGGCCAGCGCCTCACGCGTCGCTATCCGGTTCTGGATCAGGTCAAGCTGCGCGGTTGCCTGTGTGTTATCGAGCCGGATGAGCACCTTGCCGGCCTTGACGATATCGCCGTTGGCGGCGTTCAACTCCGCGATGATGCCGCCCTCGAGATGCTGGATGAGCTTGCGGTCGCCGGCGACCTTGATAACGCCCGGTGCCACCGCGGCGCTGTCCAATGGTGCCAGCGCCGCCCAGCCCCCGGCCACGCCGAAGAACAGGAACATGATCGCGAACCCGGTCCATTTCACGCCCGCGAGACGCAGGGGTACCGGTGTCAGCAGGGATGGCGGCGGGACGGGCAGCGGAACGACGTTCATCGATAATTCCTCACTGGGCCGAACATGGTCATCGGTTTGTCGAACTCAACGAGCGCTGGTAACTCACAACAAAGACTGCAAGACCGGCACCTCGTTGGGTTCATGCTTCCTTTGCCTCTTGGGTGTCTTGCACGTCTTTGACCACCTTCGGGGTTGCTCTTGGCATCTGGGTCACCCTGCGAGCGCGGTTGGCGAGTTCACCGAAAACGGCGTCACGCGGCCCGAATAGGTCTTGTGCGCCGTGGTTGAGCACCAACACCTTGTCAACCGTTTCCAAGATGCTCGGCCGATGCGAGATCAAGATCAGGGTCGCACCTGCCGCCTTGAGCCCGCCGATGACTGTAGCCAGCGCTTGCTCGCCCTCGTGGTCGAGGTTGGAGTTAGGCTCATCAAGGATAAGGAACGCCGGGTCGCCATAGAGCGCCCGCGCCAGTCCAATGCGCTGGCGTTGCCCCCCGGACAGTGCCGCACCACCTTCACCGATCTCGGTGGCGTAGCCCTTTGGCAACCCCTTGATCAGTTCGTGGACGCCAGCCAATTCCGCGGCCTTGACCACGTTGTTGAAGACTGCCGGATTGAGCGTCGCGAAGCGGCAGATGTTTTCGGAGACGGTGCCGGCGAAGAGTTCGATATCCTGTGGCAGATAACCGACATGTCGACCCCGGTCCTCGGCCGCCCACTCGGCAACGCTCATGCCGTCGAGCAGCGCGCGACCGCTGGTTGGACGCCAAGTGCCGGCCAGCACTCGCGCCAGGCTGGTCTTGCCCGCCGCGCTCGGGCCGACCAACGCCATCGCTTCACCTGCCTTGAGTTGGAAGCTGATGCCTCGCAGGATCGGTTCGCCGCCCTGCCTGGCGAGCATGATGTTCTCGGCCTCAAACTTACCCTTTGGGCGCGGCAACGGCAGCGCCGGTGTGGCCTCCGGTCGCTGACCGGCCATTGCAGCGAGACGCTTGTAAGCGGACCGTGCCCCGATCGTCGCCTTCCAGGTGCCGATCGCCTGTTCAACCGGGGCCAGCGCGCGACCCATCAGGATCGAGGCGGCGATCATGATGCCGGGTGACGCCTCGTTTTTCAGCACCAGATATGCGCCGAGCCCAAGCACGGCCATCTGCAGGGCCAGCCGGAAAGCGCGCGCGAGGGCGGAGATGGTGCTGGACCGGTTGCTGGCGAGAGATTGTCCTCTGTTGGCCTCGTCCTGCTGGGCCTTCCAGCTCTCGAGCAGGGGATTCAACATGCCCATGGCCTGGACGACCTCGGCGTTGCGGATCGTCTGCTCAGCCTGCATGTAAGCCCGCGTCTGGGCGACTGCCGCTTCCGCCATTGGCTTGCGGGTCAGGTACTCGGTGAGCAACGCCAGTGCGAACAGCACGATGCCGCCGCAGGTTGCCAGCCAGCCCAACCAAGGATGCATGAGGAAGATGGCACCCAGGAAAATTGGCGCCCACGGTGCGTCGAGGATCGGGTAGATGCTCGGGCTGGTGAAGAAATTCCGCACCTGGTCGAGATCACGCAGCGCGCGGGCGTTGATCTGACCGGGTGCCGAGGCGGCGTATTCAACCGATGCGGCCAGGAGAACCGGTGCCAAGCGCGCGTTCAGCCACGTCCCGACTTTGGCCAGAAGACGCGCGCGCACCACCTCCAGCCCCGCCATCGTGACGAGCGCTGCCGCTGCCATCAGCGACAGCATCACCAACGTCTCCAGGCTGTGGCTGCCCAACACGCGGTGATAGACCTGGAGCATGTAGAACGCGCCGGTCAGCATCAGAATGTTGATGCCGCCGCTGAACCAGATGAGCGGTCTTATGGCGCGCCTGGCTTCTTTCATCACCGCTTGCAGGGCAGAGGGGCGAGGGGGCTTCATCATGATATATCTGCCCTGTGTGCAGGGTTGACGCCTTGGTTTGGGCCGGTTTCGCGCGGGGCGCGAGATTGTCTCACATGGGAGAAGGGAGGCGGCGTGAACCGCCTCCCTTTGGTCAGGTGTCAGGCGATGACTTCAACAGCCAGGTGCTGGATGCCCGTCGCGTCGCCGTCGGCGTCCTGGATGTTGACCGCGAAGTCGAGGTCGGCGCCGATCTGTCCGGAAGTCGTCTGGATGAAGCCGATATCCGTGATCTTTAGGACGTCGTTGTCGGCAGCCTCCCAAGCGTTCGTGCCAGTGCTGGCACCCTCCACCGCGATGGTGAGCGGGTTATCGACTGCCCCGTTCAGGTTGATCGCTGTGCCGCTGAGTCCGTTGCCGGATTGCATGATCTGGACACCTTGGATCTGGTAGTTTTCCCCGGCAGCGAGGTTGTAATCGTTACTCTCGATAACGACGAGGGCGTCGTTGTTGTCGAGCGTGAACTCCAAGTTGTACGGGGACGGCACGGCGCCTTTGATGAAGTCCGCGTTCTGGACGAAGACTGACCTTGACGTCGTGGCGTTGTCGTCCCCGTTGCCGAGGATGTTGTCGGCGCCGTCCTTGTCGATCAGGTTGAGGACCAAGATCAAGTCCTCGCTGTTCCCGATGCCGTCGAACTTGATGGCGAGACCGGAAACGGAGTCCGTCGGCACGAGCTTCTCGGTACCACCACCGGGGGCACCGGGGTTCACGTCACCCAGAATGTTCTCGTTGAAGAACCGCAGCGTGAGCAGTTCGCCCTTCTGGATCGTGTCGCCGGCAACGCCGTTGGTCGACTGCGTGGCGGAGACCCAATCCTCGAAGGCACTGGTGACGAACTGCCCGTTGTTGAAAGTGGTGTCGAGAGGCGGACCGTTCGGTGCGCCGTCACCCGTGCTGTTGAAGCCGAACGG
>NZ_RZSG01000669.1:0-3309 GCF_003997725.1 Mesorhizobium sp. M4A.F.Ca.ET.050.02.1.1 | reverse complement strand
GCCCTGCGCTGCGCCATTTTCATCGGCCTTTTCTAGCCCGCGGCGGAACCTCCGGTCCCACAGCCATTCTGTAATATCGGGCGTCCGCCCGCCATAACCGACGCCAGAGAACGGTCGCGCCCCCGGGATTGCTCAAAGCGACGGGCGTGTCCCGGCGCTGTCATACCATTGGCCCTGAGCCGTCTCATAAGCCATCGCGGCGCGAAATACATCGGCATCGCAATAGGTGCGGCCGACAATCTGGATGCCTGTCGGCACGCCACTCGCCGCCTTGCCCGACGGCATGGAAAGCACCGGGCAACGGCTCATCATGTTGAACGGTGTCGTCATCACCCAGCCCAGCGACGCGTTCACCTGCCTGCCGTTGATCTCGACAGTGTCCGTGGTCTGATCGAACTCGGCAGGCACCGCGGGGATAGCGTTCGTCGGGCAGATCAGCACATCGTACTTTTCAAGCAACGGACCCAATGTCTGATACATCCGGGCCGCCACCTCCAGGGTTCCGACAAAGTCCGTGGCCTTCGACTTCTGCCCCTCCTCGGCAAACCGACGCGCATAGCTGGTCATGTCGTCGCCATGCTCCTCGAGCAGTTGCGACAGCGAGGCGCCGAAGAGATGCTCGAGATAGGCCATGCCGGCCTTGAGCACCTCGTCGCCCCAGCCCAGATCGACTTCCTCGACCGTGGCGCCGAGCGAGCGGAAGACATCGCATGCGGCAAGCGTGTTCCTGCGCACATCGGCGTCCACTTCGAAGGAGCCGAGATCCATCGAGAAAGCAATCTTCCAGCCCTTGATGGGCTTGTAATCGAGCGGCAGGCGCAGCTTCGGGCGCAGTGTGGCGATGTCCAGCGGGCTCGGTCCCGCCATGACGTTCTGCAGCAGGATCGCATCCCCAACGTTTCGCGCCAGCGGTCCGGTGTGGCAATAGAAGTCCAGATTGAACGGCGGCTCGTCGGGATTGCGACCGTAGGGCGGCTTGAAACCGACAAGGCCGCAGGCCGATGCGGGGATGCGGATCGACCCGGCGATGTCCGAACCGGTCGCTATCGCGGATGTGCCCGAAGCCAGCGTCGCTGCGGCACCCCCGGACGAACCGCCGGGCGTGAAGTCCGGATTCCACGGATTGCGGGTGACGCCCCACCGCCTCGACCAGGTGTAGCCGGCGCAGCTGAATTCGGGCGTCGCCGTGCGCGCATGGACGATGCCGCCCGCCTTGATGATGCGCTCGTTCATCGTCGAAGTATGGCCGCATACGGCATCCCTGGTCAGCAGCGAGCCATGCGAAGTCGGCTTGCCCTTGATATAGCTCTCATCCTTGATGCCGATCGGCAGTCCTTCGAGAGCTCCGGTCCGGGCGCCCCTGGCGTATTTCGCCTCTGCTTTCCTGGCCAGCTTCATCGCCTCGTCGAAATGCGTGAAGGTGAAGCAGTTGATCGTCTCCTTCGTCGCCTCGGCGCGGTCGATGACCGCCTGCATCAGCTCCACAGGCGAGAGCTGCTTTGCCTTGAACCGCCGCAGCGCTTCGCTCGCCGGCATGTAGCAGAGATCGAGATTGGTCATGGGCAGTCTCCTGCGGTCGGCGGACCGCACGCGGTCCGGCGACTGTGGCCGGAACGGTTTCGGCGCGGCTATTTCTGAAGGTCGGTCCAGATCTTCGTATAAAGCGCCTGCACGTCCGGCGGACAGGCCGGCATGAACTTGCCCTTGGCGGCGAATTCAGCCGGAACCTCGACCTCCGGCGCCCCCTTCATGTCGTCCGGCATGAAGGGCTCGGATCCCTTGATGCCGTTCGCGTAGTGCGCGAAGGCCGAGATCATCGCCGCGTTCTTCGGATCCATGATGAAGTTCTGGAACAGCTTGGCGTTCTCGACATTCTTTGCGTCCTTGAGAACCGCGACATTGTCCATCCAGATCGGATAGCCTTCCTTCGGATAGCCATAGACGATCTTGTCGTTCTCCAGCCGCTCGCGCAGCGATATGCCGTTCCAGTTCACGCCGGCCGCGATGTCGCCCCTGCCGAGGCCATCGACGGCCGCATAATCGAAGGAAAGCCATTTCGCCTTGGCCTCGACCAGCTTGTCACGCACCTTTTTCAGCACCTGCTTGTCGTCGGTGCAGTATTCGCCGCCGAAATAGGAGATGGTGAGGAAAAGGATGTCGCCCATCTCCGGCACGACATTGATCTTGCCGACGAGCTCGGCGGGCGGGTCGAGGAAAATTGCCGACGTGTTCGGGTCGCCGGAATACACCGACTTGTTTACAGACACACCGGTCGTGCCCCACTGCCATGGAACGGTGTATTTGCGGCCTGGATCGAACGGAACGTCGACCCATTTTGGATCGACGTTCTTGAAGTTCTCCATCTTGTTGGGGTCGGTCTCCAGCAGCAGCCCTTCGCTTATCCAGATCGGCATGACACTGGCCGATGGCACGACGATATCGTAGCCCGAAGCGCCTTGGCGCACCTTGGCCAGCGCTGTGTCGTTCGAGTCGTAATCGGTGACAGTCACCTTGACCTTGTAGGTCTCCTCGAACTTCTTGATGAGGTCGGGGTTAGTGTAGTTGCCCCAATTGTAGATGTTGAGCTCGCCGTCGGCGCGGGCCATGCCCGTCGCGGCCATCAGCGACAGCCCGGCGGCCGTCGCGGTCGATTTCCAGTTCATGCTGCTTCTCCCATTGTTGGGACCGGCCACAAATGCGGCCTCGGTCCAATGAAGATAGTTCCCGTTCCGTGGCCATTCACCGGCGGACGCCAGCTGGCCAACTCAATGCAAGGAATAACTATGACTAAACATACAGTCAACATCTTTTAGGCGACATTACCCAGTTGGCCCGTTGAAGGCACAATCGCTGATTGGGGCGGCAAGCACCCTGCCAGAGGCCTCTTTCGGCCATCGGCAACCGGAATTGACGCGCCGATGCGCCGGCGAACGTGTCATGTATCGTCAAACGCGAGGCCATAGACGGATTGGGCAAGCTTCGGCGTGAACAGCCGCGGCTTACAGGGTCGGGGGTTATTCGCCTTTTTCTGACGGCAGTGCTGTTGATGACCATGGCGCTCTTCCTCGCCGCGCGCGGCGAGGAGCGTATCGCCTTGGTCGTCGCCGGTCCGACCTATGACGGTTCGCCGGCCTAAGCCAATGCCAATGGCAGCGCCGAGCGGATCGCGGCGAGCTTGCGGGAGGTCGGCTTCACAGTCCGGCTACCGAGTGACTGCGAGTATCGAACCGGGATGCAGTCCATCAGGCCCAGCCTACAGGAGTTGATGACAACGGAGGCGAATTCCGCACCACAGGGCTTGGGCATATG
>NZ_RZSG01000668.1:0-3310 GCF_003997725.1 Mesorhizobium sp. M4A.F.Ca.ET.050.02.1.1 | reverse complement strand
GGTGCTCAAGGCGATGGGATTTGGCGGCAGCCTGGGTGCCTTGCGCGTGTCGATCGGCCATGCGACCGGCGCCGAGGATATCGAGCTGTTCCGGGCAGCACTCGCGGGCATCGCCGCGCGTCGTGCCGGTGCGGAGAAGGCCGCCTGAGCGGCGACAGGAATTCGGGCCTCCCGGGCCTGGTAGAGCCGTGCGTTGAAATGGCCGGGTGAATTCCCGGTCGGAACGCACTATATGGAACTTACGCCGCCCCGGCCGCCCATGCGTGGCCATTGGTGGTGCCATAGTTTGAAAACTGTCGGGCCTTGACCCCGGCGTGGATGGAGAACGCTTATGCCTGCTGTGCAGGAGACGATCGATCGGGTTCGAAAGATCGACGTCGACCAGTATAAATACGGATTCCAGACAGAGATCGCGATGGACAAGGCCCCCAAGGGCCTGAGCGAAGACATCATTCGCTTCATCTCTGCGAAGAAGGGCGAGCCGGACTGGATGCTGGAATGGCGTCTGGAAGCCTATCGTCGCTGGCTGACTCTGGAAGAGCCGACCTGGGCGCGCGTCGACTATCCGAAGATCGACTTCCAGGACATCTACTACTATGCGGCGCCGAAGAGCACGCCGGGCCCGACCTCGCTCAGCGAAGTCGACCCTGAGATCCTGAAGGTCTACGAGAAGCTCGGCATTCCGCTGAAGGAGCAGGAAATCCTCGCCGGCGTGCAGAAGACGGACGCCTCGGAGCTCGAGGAAGCCAACGACAATGTCTTCAAGTCGGGCCGTGTCGCGGTCGATGCGGTGTTCGATTCCGTCTCTGTCGTCACCACCTTCAAGAAGGAACTGGCCGAGGCCGGCGTCATCTTCTGCTCGATCTCGGAAGCCATCCGCGAGCATCCGGAGCTGGTGAAGAAATATCTCGGCTCGGTCGTGCCGACCTCCGACAATTTCTACGCCACGCTGAACTCGGCGGTGTTCACCGACGGTTCCTTCGTCTTCGTGCCGAAGGGCGTGCGCTGCCCGATGGAACTGTCGACCTACTTCCGCATCAACGAGAAGAACACCGGCCAGTTCGAGCGCACGCTGATCATCGCCGAGGAGGGGGCCTACGTCTCCTATCTCGAAGGCTGCACGGCGCCGCAGCGCGACGAGAACCAGCTGCATGCCGCGGTGGTCGAGCTGGTCGCGCTCGACGATGCCGAGATCAAATATTCGACGGTGCAGAACTGGTACCCCGGCGACGCCGAGGGCAAGGGCGGCATCTACAATTTCGTCACCAAGCGCGGCGACTGCCGCGGCGACCGTTCGAAGATCTCGTGGACGCAGGTCGAGACCGGCTCCGCCATCACCTGGAAATACCCGAGCTGCATCCTGCGCGGCGACGATTCCAGCGGCGAATTCTATTCGATCGCCGTCTCGAACGGCTACCAGCAGGTCGACTCGGGCACCAAGATGATCCATCTCGGCAAGAACACGTCGAGCCGCATCATCTCCAAGGGCATCGCCGCCGGCTTTTCGCAGAACACCTATCGCGGCCAGGTCTCGGCGCACCGCAAGGCGACCAACGCGCGCAACTTCACCAATTGCGACTCGCTCTTGATCGGCGACCAGTGCGGCGCCCACACCGTGCCCTACATGGAAGCCAAGAACTCGACCGCCCAGTTCGAGCACGAGGCGACGACGTCGAAGATCTCCGAGGACCAGAAGTTCTACGTCATGCAGCGCGGCATCCCCGAGGAAGAGGCGATCGCGCTGATCGTGAACGGCTTCGTCAAGGACGTCATCCAGCAGCTGCCGATGGAATTCGCTGTCGAGGCGCAGAAGCTGATCGGCATCAGCCTTGAGGGAAGTGTGGGGTGACAAGGGCGCCCAAACGCGAATCCGCAGAAAAGCATGTCTATCTGCGGGATCGAATGGACAGCTGGGAAACGAGGCTGCAACTGGCGTTGTGTTTGGGCGCAGCGGGCGCTGCGTTGCTTGTCGCGGTTTATTCGCCGGATGGCTTTTGGCACGCACTTTTGGAAGCCTTGAAGCAGATGTTAAATCGGGTTTAGCCGGGCAGACGGCTACGCATAGGACGAATGGAAGAAAATGCTTGAAATCAGAAACCTGCACGCCCGCATCGTCGATGACGGCACCGAGATCATCCGCGGCCTCAACCTGACGGTGAAGGCCGGCGAGGTCGCCGCCATCATGGGCCCGAACGGCTCGGGCAAGTCGACGCTGTCCTATATCCTCGCCGGCCGCGAGGACTATGAGGTGACCGAGGGCGACATCCTCTACAACGGCCATTCGATCCTCGAAATGGACCCGGCAGAGCGCGCCACCGCCGGCATCTTTTTGGCCTTCCAGTATCCGATGGAGATACCGGGCGTCGCGACCATGGAATTCCTGAAGGTGGCGATGAACGAGCAGCGCAAGGCGCGCGGCGAGGAGCCGCTGAAGATCCCGGAATTTCTGAAGCGCGTGAAGGACGCCGCCGCCTCGCTCAACATGGACATGGCGATGCTGAAGCGGCCGCTCAATGTCGGCTTCTCCGGCGGCGAGAAGAAGCGCGCCGAGATCCTGCAGATGAAGCTGCTCGAACCAAAACTCTGCGTGCTCGACGAGACCGATTCCGGCCTCGACATCGATGCGCTGAAGATCGTCTCCGACGGCGTCAACGCGCTGCGTTCGCCGGAGCGCGCCATCGTCGTCATCACCCACTACCAGCGCTTGCTGGAGCACATCGTGCCGGACAGCGTCCACGTGCTCTACAAGGGCCAGGTCATCAAGTCGGGCGACAAGTCGCTGGCGCTCGACCTCGAAGCCAATGGCTACGCCGGCGTGATCGGCGAAGCCGCGTGAGATGCCAGCAGGCGAGGCGAGAGCAATGAACATGCACGCACAGCCCCAGCGCACCCCCGCCGAAACGGCGCTGATCGACGCCTTCGGCGAACGGCTTTCGCTGCTGCCCGGCGATGGCGCGGTGATGATGAAGCGCGACGACGCGATCGAGGCGATCAAGCGCGGCCTGCCGTCGCGGCGCGTCGAGTCATGGCACTATACGGACCTGCGCCGGCTGCTGAACCTCAATCCGGTGCCGGACTTCGAGCCGGCTGCCACGGCCAAGGCCATGGCGCCGGTGCTGGAAGGCTCCGCAGTGCTGCCGGTGCTGAACGGCGCCTCGACCGCGAAGCTGCCTGCCGTCGAGGGCGTGACCGTGCAGCGCCTGTCTGAAAAGCTCACCGACGGCAGCGTGGCGTCCGGGCTCGATCCCTATGGCGCCAAGGCGACCATCGTCGAACGCCAGTCGGGCGAGGGTATCGGCCTTGTCAGCTC
>NZ_RZSG01000667.1:0-3327 GCF_003997725.1 Mesorhizobium sp. M4A.F.Ca.ET.050.02.1.1 | reverse complement strand
TGCGCATCCCGCTCTTGTCGCGCGAGGCGCGCTTCCAGTCGCAAGGCAAGCCCGCCAGCCTGGTCGCCGCCTACATCATGGGGCTGGCTTTCGCCTTCGGCTGGACGCCTTGCATCGGCCCGGTGCTGGGGCCGATCCTGACGTTGGCCGGCGGGCGCGAGACGGTGGGCGAGGGCGCGCTGCTGCTTGCCGCCTATTCGCTCGGTCTCGGTATCCCTTTCCTGATCGCGGCGCTGTTTTCCGGCGCCTTCATGCGCTTTCTTGGAAAATTCCGCGTCCATCTCGGCCGCGTCGAAAAGGCGATCGGCGCGCTGCTGGTCGTCGCCGGCATATTCTTCCTCACCGGCGGCGTGCAGAGCGCGTCGTACTGGCTGCTGGAGACTTTCCCGGCGCTAGGGCGGCTGGGGTAGTTTGCTACTTTGTGCGCTGGATCGAACTGTGGACCTGCTGATTAAGAATCAGGGACTTGGGACGTCGCCAGGCCGGACGTGACGCGCAGGAGAGGGCATCCTTGCAACCGCGACGATCACTCCGGCACGCCGGAGATGCCCAGCGCCTCGACGTAACGCTCGGCGAACACCTTGTCTTGCCAAGGGTTGATCTGCCTCTGCAGGGTGAGCGTGTAGGTCGGAAACGCCTCCATCAGCCGCCGCGCCGCCGCCCGTGCCTCGTCCAGCCGGTTGAGTTTGACCAGCGCCATGATCACCACCCGGTGCGAGGAGCCGTAGTTCGGCATCTCCTGCAGCGCGCGTTCTCCCCATGCCAGCGCTTCCTCGTAGCGCTCGAGCATCAGATAGCTCATCCCGATGCCGGAGAGCGCGATGCCCTTCTCGGGGTCGACCGGGCTCAGCCGCATTGCCCGGTGAAAGTGCTCGATCGCGACGAGCGGGCGGCTGGAATGTGCGTTCACCCAACCGCAGCTCGTATGGCCCTGCGCCGAATTGGGATTGAGCATTAGGGATCGTTCGATCGTGGCCAGCGCCATCTCGTAGTCCTTCGCGCTGTAGGCCATCACCTGCGCGGCGAAGCGTAGGCTCGTAGGGTCGTCGCGCGCTTCCGCCAGCACTTCGCGCGCCATGCGCGCGGCGACCCGGATATCGTCGGGCTCGTGCCAGCACTGGCTTACGGATATGCTGCGGATATAGGCGCCGAGTGCCTTCGCCAAGTTGAAGTCAGGGTCGATGCTGAGCGCCTCGTTGGTGAGCCGACGCACGTCGGCAAAGCCTTCGCGGGTCATGCTGTAGAAGCGCGGCAGCGCGCGAAGGTAAAGGTCGTAGGCGCTCATGTAGTCGGTCGGCTTCATGCGCGCCTGCTTGATCTCCTCCAGCCGGATGCTCGGCTCGACGGCACCGACGACGCTTTCGGTCACCTTGTCCTGCAGGTCGAAGATGTCGCTCACGTCGCCCTCGAAGCGGTCGGTCCAGACATGGTGTCCGCTGATCGCGTCCACCAACTGCCCACTGATGCGCACCCGCGATCCTGCTCTGCGGATGCTGCCTTCGAGCACGTAGCGGACGCCCAACTCGCGCCCGACCTGGCGCAGGTCCACCGCCCGGCCCTTGTAGGTGAAGGACGAGTTGCGGGCGATCACGAAGAAGGAGTTCACCCGGCTCAATCCGGTGATGATGTCCTCCACCAGCCCGTCGGCGAAGTATTCCTGGTCGGGGTCGCCGCTCATGTTGGTGAAAGGCAGAACCGCGATCGAGGGTTTCTCGGGCAGGGGAGGCGGGGCAGCCACCGAGGCGCTGGCGTCGGTCTCGACGCGGTAGGCGCGCACAGGCCGCTCAATGTTCTTGAGGCGCAGCTCGCCGAGCGGCATGAAGCCGCAGTCGAGCTTGCCCTGAAGGTGGTCGTAGGCGGTGCCCGAGACGACCACGGTGCCGGGATCGGCGATGCCTTCGAGGCGGGCGGCGATGTTGACCCCGTCGCCATAGAGGTCGCCGTCCTCCTCGCAGATCACGTCGCCCAGATTGACGCCGATGCGCAAGCGAATCCGCTCTTCCTCGGGCGTCTCCGCCTCGTGTTCTGCCAGGGCCTGCTGGATTGCCATCGCCGAGGTCACCGCGTTAACGACGCTCGCGAACTCGCACAGCATGCCGTCGCCGGTGAGCTTGACGATCCGACCCTGATGCTCGGTGACCAGCGGTTCGAAGAGGTCCTTGCGGTAGATCTTCAGCCGCTCGAGCGTGCCGCGCTCGTCGCGCTCCGTCAGACGCGAATAGCCGACGACGTCGCAAGCCAGGATCGCTGCGAGGTGGCGCTGCGTGGTCATTGCACCGCTCAGCCAAGCGCCTGCACGCGGGCCGCCCGGCGTCCATGTCCTGCTAACTTCCAGACGCCCCACGCGCATGGTATCCATCTCTCCCAGTCCGCCTCTCCCAGTCCGCCGGTTCGCTGATACAGAACGGAGAACGCAGCTTGCCTTCGCGAGATTTCGCCATCCCGCTTGTGAAGCGTGGAACGTTCCAGTCACCGCGCCAGCAGCCAACCGACGACACGCCCGCGCAGCCTCTGGGGACGCTGACTCACCACTCCCAGAAGGCCGGAGATATTTGCTGCCTTGTGTAACCGGTTGACGCCACCGTGTCGGTGCTTTTGTATCGGGGTGTCCACCGAACGTTCGCGCTTGGAGGTGTCGCAACGCTGCCGTCCGACGCAGGGGTGTGTCCGGTTGAAGCCGGAAAAGCGGTGAGGCAAATAGATCATAGCCAAATTTTCATATGAATTATCAAAAAGATAGAACGACGTAGAATTCCCAACGAACGACCCGCTGATCAAGAGTCAGCTGCTCCGCCGTCTCACCGGAATTTAACCGCATTGGTGCAGCATGGGCAGCACTGCTAGCATCCATTGATTCAAACGCTTTTCGTACGGTTGCCCTTCATGAGCCAGAAATCCTGCCTGTCCGTCATCCTTGCCGCCGGCGAGGGCACGCGCATGAAGAGCGCGCTGCCCAAGGTGCTGCATCCTATCGCCGGGCTGCCGATGGTGGCCCATGTGGTGAAGGCGGCCGAGGCCGCCGGCAGCGGCGATCTGGCGCTGGTGATCGGCCATGGCGTGGAGGAAATGCGCAAGGCGGCGCAGAAATTTGCGCCCAAGGCGGAGACCTTCGTGCAGGAGAAGCGGCTCGGCACCGCGCATGCCGTGCTTGCAGCGCGTGCAGCAATATCAAAGGGTTACGACGACATCCTGGTGATGTTCGGCGATACACCGCTGATCGATCCGGAAGCGCTTGCCGTCGCGCGGCGGAAACTGGCGGAAGGTGCCGCCGCGCGACGGCAAGCGCTTCCGGATCGATCAGCGGTGTATCGCCGAACATCACCAGGA
>NZ_RZSG01000666.1:0-3328 GCF_003997725.1 Mesorhizobium sp. M4A.F.Ca.ET.050.02.1.1 | reverse complement strand
CATCGTGCCGATGGTGTCGCCGTGATAGCTGTGTTCCATGACGACGATGCGCGAGCGCGGCGCGCCGGAGTTGCGATGAAAGCCGAGCGCCATTTTCAGCGCCACCTCGACGCTGGTCGAGCCGCTATCGGAAAAGAAGACCCAGTCGAGGCTGGCCGGCGCCATGTCGACCAAGGCAGACGCCAATCGCTCGGCCGGCTCGTGGCTGAGGCCGGCGAAGATCACCTGGTCGAGCGTTTCGGTTGCCTCACGGATCGCCTCCACGATCTTCGGATGACGGTGACCGTGGGTGATGACCCACCAGGAGGAAATCGCGTCGAGTATGCGCTTGCCCTCGCGCGTCTCGACATAGGCGCCCTCGGTGCGCACGATCGTCGGCGGCGCCGGCTCGGTGGCATGCTGGGTGAAGGGGTGCCAGACAGCGGAGCGGCTCAATGTGGGATCTCCGCGAAGTCGGCGGCATTAAACGAAGCCGTCATGGCGGCAGAAAGTGTTCCAGGTGTCAGCGACTGAAGAAAGGGGAGACGACCAAGCACGCGCACCTTGCCCATCTGGACGATCGTTTTTTGCGTATCGACCATCCTGTCGCCGATGAACACCACGCCGAGCAGCGGTATCGAGCGGGCGCGCAAAGCCTCGATCGAGAGCAGCGTATGGTTGATGGTGCCGAGCGCGGTGCGGGCGCAAAGCACCACCGGCGCGTTCCATTGTGCGAAGACGTCGATGTAGAGTGTGCTCCTGTTCAACGGCACCATCAGTCCGCCGGCGCCCTCCACGACCAGTGGCCGGTCGGTTGCGGGGAGCGCCAATGCCTGCGCATCGATTTCCACCCCGTCCAACTCGGCGGCGCGGTGTGGGGACAGCGGCTCACTAAGGCGCCAAGCTTCCGGCAACACCCGGTCGGCAGACAGTCCTGCCAGAAGAGAGACAACCTCGCTGTCGGTCTCTTCGCGGTTGCCTGCCTGCACGGGCTTCCAGTAGAAACCGTCAAGCAGGCCGGTCAGACCGGCTGCAAACACCGTCTTGCCGATGCCGGTGTCGGTGCCGGTGATGACAATCTGCACCGTCATCGGGCGCGCTCCCACTCTGCAGCCAAAGCGTCAAACAGCGCCGAGACGTCGGCCTCGCCGACATTCAGCGTCAGCGAGATCCTGAGCCTCGCCGTGTTTTCGGGCACGGTTGGCGGGCGGATGCCGCGCACGTCGAAACCGCGCGACTGCAGGGCCGCTGCCAGCGCCATGGCGCGGGCATTGTCGCCGACGACGACCCGCAGGATCTGCGAGCCGCTCGTGGGCAAGCCAAGGTCTTCGGTCCTCTTGCCTGCAAGCGCGACCAGCCTCGCCAGACGCTCGCGGCGATCCGGCTCGTCGGCGACGATGTCGAGGGCCGTTGCCGCCGCCACGGCCATCAGCGGCGAGGGCGCGGTGGCATAGATGAAGGGCCGGCAGCGGTTGACCAGATAGTCGCACAGCACTGCCGGCGCGGTGATCAGCGCGCCGGATGCGCCCAGCGCCTTGCCGCAGGTATGCAGCACAACGACATTGTCACGGCCTTCGAGATCGTGCGCGAGACCGCGCCCGTCCGGGCCACGGACGCCGGTGGCATGCGCCTCGTCGACGAACAGAAATGCCTCATTGCGGTCCGCAACTTCGATCAGTTCGCCAAGTGGAGCCTGGTCGCCGTCCATGCTGTAGAGGCTCTCGGCCACGATCCAGGGCCGGCCGGCGCCGCCTCTCGCGCGCCAGGTCCGGATTGCATCCTCCACGGCGGCCGCATCGTTATGCGCGGCCTCCGCCATGTCGGCGCGGCCGGCTCGCGCGCCCTCATGCGCACTGGCGTGGATCAGTTCGTCCAGCACGATCAGATCGCCCTTCTGGGGCAGGGTTGTGAGCACCGCAAAATTGGCGACATAGCCGCCGCCGAAGAACAGCGCGCGCTCGGCGCCGAAGAAGCGGGCTGCCTTAGCCTCAAGCGCCTCGTGTTCGGGGTCGTTGCCGCGCAGGAGCCGCGAGCCGGTCGCGCCGACCGGGGTGCCGGCGGCGAGTGCCGCCGCGACCGCCTCCCTCATACGCTTCGAGCGCGCGAGGCCGAGATAGTCGTTGGAGGCGAAGTCGGCGCCGGAGCGGCCACTGAGGCTCCGCAACCGGTCCTTGCGGGCCAGCCCGCGGAGGCTGGCCTCGTAGCGATCAAGTATTGCTCGCCCGTTCGCTCGGCCCTTCACTGGGCTTCGCGCTCCATCGGCTTGATGCCCAGGCGGCGGAACAAAGCGCTGTCCTTGTCCTCGCCCGGATTTTCGGCGGTCAGCAAAGTGTCGCCGACGAAGATGGAATTGGCGCCCGCGAAGAAGCACAACGCCTGCATCTCGTCGCTCATCGCCGTGCGGCCGGCAGAGAGCCGCACATGCGACTTCGGCATCATGATGCGGGCAAGGGCGATGGTGCGCACGAATTCGATCGGATCGATCGGTTCGGCCTCGCCGAGCGGCGTGCCCTCTATCGGGATGAGCATGTTGATTGGAACGCTGTCGGGCGGCTCCGGCAAAGCTGCGCGTGCTGATGACCTCGCCGTAGTAGCGCTCCGACGTGTCTATGTTGTGGTTGTAGAAGTCGAGCCCCGCCTGCTTCAATCGAGCGGCCTGTTCGAGATCGAGCATACCGAGAGTCATGCAAGTCTCCATGCCGAGAGCCTTCACGCCCTCGACCATGGCGACTACCGCCTCCATGTCGCGCTCCTTGGGGCTGCGCCATGCGGCGCCCATGCAATAGCGCGTGGCGCCCGCGTCACGCGCCTTCCTGGCCTCGGCGACGACGCGCTCGACCTCCATCAGTTTCGAAGCCTTGAGGCCCGACTGGTGATGCGCGGACTGGCTGCAATAGCCGCAATCCTCGGGGCAGCCGCCGGTCTTGATCGAGAGCAGGCGTGACAGCTGCACCCGGTTGGGATCGAAATTGGCGCGATGAACGGTCTGAAGAGCAGGTCGTTGAACGGTAGATCGTGGATAGCGTGGGCTTCCTCTCGCGTCCGGGGCGGAAGCGCCCAACCGAGAGGGTCCGATGTCAGGTCCGGGCCAAGTTCCGCGTTCATTCCACCTCCATCAGCAAAAACGTTTGGCTATCAGCCAAGAAAGCGGACTTCGGAGCCCGTCACGATCTGCCCACCAGCGCCGGCACCGGCAGGACATTGTGGTTTCGTTGAGTATGGAAAAGCTGTAGCCTCCGCCTGCATCGCGCTCGACCGAATAAGTCAGGCGGTCGACGATCCGATTATCCTTGTCGAATGTCAGCACACGCGGTTTGAGCGCGGTCAGCTCGCTCTCGTGCACATAGAC
>NZ_RZSG01000665.1:0-3347 GCF_003997725.1 Mesorhizobium sp. M4A.F.Ca.ET.050.02.1.1 | reverse complement strand
CCGTACAGGATGGTGGCCCGCCCCTGCCCCAGCGCCGGTTCGACCTTCTCGACCATCACCCGGCTGAACAGGTCGGCCCAGTGGTCGTCGCGCGCGGTGCGCAGGCCGGCACGGACGAGGGCATCGTGCAGCGCCGCGCGATCGGTGCCGCCGTCGGCGGAGACGGTCGCGAGAAGATCGATGCCGGCATGGCGCGAAAAGGCTTCGGCGACACTTAGCCGCTCCGGCTCGGCGAAAGGGTCGGCCTCGCGGCCGCGGAAGCGAAAGGTTTTCGCGCCGGCCTTCTCCGCCGCGAGAGCCAGGAATTCGGCGCAGTCCGCCATCAGGCTCTCATAGGTCTCGCCGACGCGATACCATTCGAGCATGGTGAATTCCGGATGGTGCAAGGGCCCGCGCTCGCGGTTGCGCCACACCGGGCCCAAACTGAAGATGCGCCGCTCGCCGGCGGCAAGCAGCTTCTTGCAGGCGAATTCCGGCGAAGTATGCAGATAGAGCGGCTGGCGCGCGCCATCCGTCCCGATCGCCTCGGTGGCGAAGGCCGCCAGATGCGCTTCGTTGCCGGGCGAGACCTGGAGCGCCGATGTCGTGACCTCGATGAAATCGCGACTGGCGAACCAGCCGCGCAAGGCGGTGGCAATGGCGTTGCGCGCCAACAGCCGCGGCCGGCGGTCGGCATGGACATCGGGCGTCCACCAGGGGGAAGCTTGGCTGGTCATCGGCAGGAAAATCGCCGGGAAGGCTGGCGGTTCGGCGCAAGATGCGCTAGGGCGCACGCGGTGGCCGCCGTAGCCGATTTTTGGCAATCAGCGCTCGCAGGCCGAAAAACTCGATTGGGATTGAATACCGTGGTCAAGGTCATCGCCAGCTCCTTACGCAAAGGCAACGTCGTCGATAAGGACGGCAAGCTCTATGTCATCCTCTTTGCCGAAAACATCCACCCTGGCAAGGGCACGCCGGTGACGCAACTCGACATGCGCCGCATCGGCGACGGCGTGAAGGTTTCGGAGCGTTATCGCACGACAGAGATGGTGGAGCGCGCCTATGTCGAGGAGCGCGAGCACACTTTCCTCTACTCCGACGGCGAAGGCTTCCATTTCATGAACCCGGAAAGCTACGACCAGGTCGTGGCTCCGGAAGGCGTGGTCGGCGACATGGCCCCCTATCTGCAGGAAGGCATGGCGGTGCAGCTGGCGCAGTTCAACGGCGTGCCGATTTCGCTGGTGCTGCCGCAGCGCGCCGTGTTCGAGGTGGTCGAAACCGAACCGGTCACCAAGGGCCAGACGGCGTCCTCGTCCTACAAGCCGGCCATGCTTTCCAACGGCGTGCGCACGGCGGTGCCGCCGCACATTTCCGCCGGCACGCGCGTGGTGGTGATGACCGCCGACGGCTCCTACGTCGAGCGCGCCAAGGACTGAGACCAGACGCACGGTCTACCAGAGCTCGCCGGCGATGTTGCGGGCCGCCTCCTCGTGAACGCGCGAGATGGGGGCGCCCGGCAGGCGCCTCGATCACGAAGTTCAGAACGCGCCCGGCCCCGGCTTCTATTTGTTCGCCACCGTGGGGGCATAGCCGGGCCGGCGCACCGCCCTCACCTTGCCGCTGTTGCCGCCGCCGCAGAAGAAGCAGCCTCCGCCATCGGATTCCAGCCCGGACACACCCATTCCCGCCGGCATGTCCAGCGTCTGAAGCACCTCGCCGGTATCAGGATCGATGCGCCGCAGATCGCTCTCGTCGCCTTCCCAGGTACCGTGCCAGAGCTCGCCGTCGACCCAGGTGACCCCGGTGACGACGCGCTTGGACTCGATGGTACGGATCACCGTGCCGGTTTCGGGATCGATCTGATGGATCTTGCGGGCGCGGTATTCACCAACCCAAAGCGAGCCCTCGGCCCAGGTCAGGCCGGAGTCGCCGCCATTGCCGGGAGCCGGGATCGTGGCGATGACGTCGCCGGTCCGCGGATCGATCTTCTGGATGCGCTCTTCGGCGATCTGGTAAAGATGCTTGCCGTCGAAGGCGGTTCCGGCATCGGCTGCGACATCGATCGAGCGCAGTGTCGCTCCTGACCCAGGATCGAGCGCATTGAGCTTGTCGCCCGAGGCAAACCAGACTTTCTCGCCGTCGAAGGTCACGCCAGCCACGGTCTTCACCCCCGGAAAGGGTCCGTACTCACGCAGGATTTCGGCAGTCGCTCGTTTCATCGCGGTCTCCATCGATCTGGACAATACACCTGGCACTTAGTTCCTGGGCATGTCTCTTTCCCGAAACTTTCGCCAGCATGCTTAGTCGCTCGGCAGCGGGCCCGGGAGTAACAAGACAGTCGGGAATCCGGTCACCGGCGGCATCATCCAGCGGCGCGCCCGGCCACGGCCGATGGCCTGAACCTTTCTCTCGGCCGAAAGCTCCTCCAGCGCCCGCTGCACGGTGCGAGCGCTGGCGCCAAGCGCGATCGCCAGCGCCGAGCTCGACCAGGACTCGCCGTCGGCGAGGAAGGCCAGCACCGCGCCATGCTGTTCCTCGACCGGCGGCGCCAGCACGACCACCTCGCCGGCGCCAAGCGGCGTCAGCGCAAAGCCGGCGGCCGTCGCGTTGATTTCGGCCAGCGCGCCGAGTTCGGCGCGCAGCCGGCCCATCTCGACCCGCAGCCTCGCGCGATGCGACTCATCGGCATGCCTTGCCCGAAAAGCGCGCCTGAGCAGCGTCTCGCGCGAGGCATCCCCCGGCCAGGCCTCGGCGAGCGTGCGCGCCAGGACAAACAGCACCGGCCGGCTGGCCAGCGAGACAACCTTATCGGCTTCACGCACGACATTGCGGCAGGCATCGATAACGAACGCGCCGGACGCCAGCAGCGTCTCGACCTCATCGAGCGGCAGCAATTTCTCCGATCCCTGCGCAATCTGCCGGCCTACGGGCGTGTTCAACACCAGGGAGGCCGCTTCGACCTCCGCCCTCAGCGCCGGAATCTTGGCCTCGTAGGCGGCGAGCGATGCCCGGCCGAACGCCGAGCGCGCCGCCTTCGTCCGCAGTCGCCGGACCGCGATGCCGGCGGCCGCGAGCTCATGTGCGACACGCGCGACCGGCGGCAGCGGCCCCGGATCGAAACCGGCAAGCAGGCGCTCGGCCTCGTCGAGGCGGCCGATCAGGATCAGGCGGCGCGCCTCGATACTGCCGGCATAGGCGGCATTCACCCGGTCGCCGTGCGCGTGAAGCGTCGCGCGCGCCGCCCGCAGCGCCTTTTCCGGCCAACCAAGATCGCGCGACACCAGCGCGATTTCGGCCTCGGCGACGACGCAGCGGGCGCGCGCCACCGCCTCCCTGGGGCTGAAGGCACGGGCCGCGCTCTTCAGCAG
>NZ_RZSG01000664.1:0-3352 GCF_003997725.1 Mesorhizobium sp. M4A.F.Ca.ET.050.02.1.1 | reverse complement strand
TCCCCGGAGGGACCAGGCTCGCGAGCGCAATCCGGACGAAGAGTTTCAACCGTGGCGCGGAACTGTTCCGGGCCGCGACGGTCAGGGTTTGCCCATCGGCGGCCGGGCCAAGGCAAAAGAGAGAGGGTTCATCATGCTGATCTCCCAGATCCTCGACGACGCCGAGACGATCCGCGTCGTCGCCCGCAACGGCGGCAAGACCCGGATTATCAACGGCGCCCGCAGCGTCTATTCGCTGGCGATGGAGGCGGCGCGCACCGGCACCGGCCTCGTGGCGCTGATCGAGCGCAAGGGTTTCGGCGAAACCATCGATCTCGATGCCGTTTACAAGAAAGGACGGCTGGTCTCGCCGATCAACCATCCGGATCCGGCGCATCTGCATCTCACCGGTACGGGACTTACGCATCTCGGCTCCGCCGCGACGCGCGATTCCATGCACAGGAAGCTCAGCGCCGACGGTGAGGAGCAGCTCACCGATTCCATGAAGATGTTCCGCATGGGGCTGGAAGGGGGCAAGCCTCCAAAGGGCCAGGTCGGCGTGCAGCCGGAGTGGTTCTACAAGGGCAACGGCACGATGGCAGTGGCGCCGGGCGCGGCGCTGATGTCGCCCGCTTTCGCGCAGGATGCCGGCGAGGAGCCGGAGATCGCCGGCATCTACGTCATCGGCGACGACGGCGCGCCGTTCCGTGTCGGCTTCACCCTGTCGAACGAGTTCTCGGACCATGTGACGGAGCGGGTGAACTACCTGTTCCTCGCCCACTCCAAGCTGCGCAACGCCTCGTTCGGGCCGGAGATCCTGATCGGCGACCTGCCGGCCGACATCAGGGGCTCCTCGCGCATCTGGCGCGACGGCAAGCTGCTTTGGGAAAAGCCGTTCCTGTCGGGCGAGGCGAACATGTCGCATACCATCGCCAATCTCGAGCATCACCACTTCAAATACTCGGCCTTCCGCCAGCCGGGCGACGTGCATGTCCACATGTTCGGCACCGCGACGCTCTCCTTCGCTGACGGCGTCAAGACCGAGGCGGGCGACACTTTCGAGATCGAGGCGAAGGATTTCGGCCTGCCGCTGCGCAACCCGCTCGAGATCGAGAAGCCGGTGAAGGTGGCGGTCAAGGCGCTTTGAGCGCATTCTCCTTCTCCCCTTGTGGGAGAAGGTGGCCTCGCGAAGCGAGGTCGGATGAGGGGTGCTCCAGCTTGGCAAAGACGGGTGATCCGTCACCTACCCCTCATCCGTCTCGGCGCTGCGCACCGATCCACCTTCTCCCACAAGGGGAGAAGGCGGAGGGCGCACAACCTCAGTAGATATCGAAGTCGAAATACTTCGCCTGGATCTTCTTGTAGGTGCCGTCGGCGACGATGGCGTCTATTGCCGCGTTGAGCTTGTCGCGAAGTGCAGTGTCGTCCAGGCGCACGGCGATGCCGGCTTCGGTCTCGGTGCCCTTGACGTCACCGACCAGCTTGCAGCAGCCGTCGCTCGCCTTCTTCAGCCAGTCCACCAGCACGAACTTGTCCGAAATGACGGCGTCGAGCCGGCCGTTCTGGAGATCGGTAATCGCCTCCTCCTGGGTCGGATAGAGCTTGGCCTCGGCGCCGGCCTTACCATAAACGTCCTGGGCGAAGTCGGCCTGAGTGGTCGAGGCCTGGGCGCCCACCGTCTTGCCGGCGAGCGCGGCCGGTTCGGTCGAGGTGAGTTCGCTGTCCTTCGGCGCGACCAGCGCAAGCGGCGTCGTATAGTATTTGTGGGTGAAGGCGACCTGCTTCTTGCGCTCCTCGGTGATGCTCATCGAAGCGATAATGGCGTCGAATTTCTTGGCCTGGAGGGCCGGAATGATGCCGTCCCAGTCCTGGGTGACGATCTCGCATTCGACCTTCATTTGCGCGCACAGCGCGTTGGCGATGTCGATGTCGAAGCCCTCGACCTTGCCGTCCGGCGTGATGGTGTTGAACGGCGGATAGGCGCCCTCGGTGCCGATCTTGATCTTTTCCGCGGCCTGCGCCGACAGGGCGCCGGCGCCGAGCGCCAGCATGGCGGCAGCGGCCGCCGACAGGATCCATCTCGAAATCCGCATTGTCTTCTTCCCCTTCATTTCCGTCACCTTGACGGGCTGGGCACAGCCAAGCATGCCGCGTGGGGCCGGGCAAGCGGAGTCTAACGATGACGATGGATCAGCGCGCGGCGCGGAAATGCTTGGAGAGCTTCAGGCCCTGCGCCTGGTAGTTCGAGCCGAGATCGGTGCCGTAAAGCGCCTGTGGCCGCTTCAGCATGTGTTCGTAAACCAGACGGCCGACGATCTGGCCGTGGTCGAGGATGAACGGCACCTCGTGGCTGCGCACTTCGAGCACCGCCCGGCTGCCGGTGCCGCCGGCCGCCGAATGGCCGAAGCCCGGATCGAAGAAGCCGGCATAGTGGACGCGGAATTCGCCGACCAGCGGATCGAAGGGCGTCATCTCGGCGGCGTAGAGCGGCGGCACATGCACCGCCTCGCGGCTGACCAGGATGTAGAATTCGTCTGGATCGAGCACCAATTCTCCGGCGCCGCTCTTGTAGAGCGGCTCCCAGAAATCGACGACGTCCTGCGCGGCCCGCTTGTCGACATCGACGAGGCCGGTATGGTGCTTGCCGCGATAGCCGACCAGCCCGTCCTTGTCGCCGTCGAGATCGATCGAGAGCGCGATGCCACCGCCGGAAATGTTGGGCGGCTCGGTGGCGACCAGCGTCTCGCCATGGTGGAGCTCGCGCAACTCGCTCTCCGACAGCAGTGCATTGCCGGTGCGGAAACGGATTTGCGACAGCCGGGATCCGGCACGCACGACGATCGGGAAGGTGCGCGGGCTGACCTCGAGGTAGAGCGGCCCGGCATAGCCGGCAGCGATCTTGTCGAACTCGTGACCGCGGTCGGTCATCACCCGGGTGAAGATGTCGAGCCGCCCGGTCGAGCTTTTCGGATTGGCCGAGGCAGAGACATTCGCCGGCAATGCCAGGCTCTCCAGCAGCGGCACGATGTAGACGCAGCCCGTCTCCAGCACAGCGCCGTCAGCGAGATTGATCTCGTGCAGCTTCAGCCGGTCGAGCTTGTCGGCCACCAGATGATCGGGGCCGGGCAGGAAGGAGGCGCGCACGCGGAAAGCCTTGTCGCCCAGCCTGAGGTCGAGGCTGGCCGGCTGGATCTGGTCGGCATCGAGGGCGCGCGGCGACTTCAGCGCGCCGGACTGGAACAGCGCGGAAATGTCCTGATCGGGAAGAATGCCTGTCTGCCGCAAAGCTGGCTCCGCTCCAAGGCCGCTGGTACAAACCTCTTAATGAAGCCGGCAATTGACGCAAGCGCGGTGCGGGTCTAAAGGGTCGTTA
>NZ_RZSG01000663.1:0-3358 GCF_003997725.1 Mesorhizobium sp. M4A.F.Ca.ET.050.02.1.1 | reverse complement strand
CCCCGAGGGCGGCGCCAGTTCCGATCCTTTTCGTCATCGTCGTCTCCGTTGGGGCGCCGCCTGGGATCGGCCCCGTCGATTGCGTGTTAGGTCAAAACAAAAAAGCTGCCGGCCAGGTCGCTCGCGTCCGTCCATCCGGGATCGCGTGTTGACCTGATCGGCAGCTTTGCCTGTGGCGCCCGCCATTGGACGCCGTGTCTCTTGGTCCTGCGGACCTAAATTCCTAAAAGCAGGAAGCGTGCCAATTCGACAACGCTCAAAATTATCAAATAAAATCAATGCCGAACCGCAGCCGCGCGGCTTTTGAAGAGCCCGACGGCGGATCAAAGATTAGTCAGAACGCCTTGCACGGCAGCATAAAATTTGTGCAGTGCGGCAGATTGCCTACTGCCGATGCATTGCCTATTGCCGACGGAAACGCGCTTTCCGGTCATGGCGCTACTCCGCGGCCTCGACGAAGCGGTGGCGCTCATAGAGGAACTTCAGCACAGCCTCGCGGCAGCGCAGGAAGGTGCGGTCCGAGGCAAGCTCGATGCGTCGGCGCGGCCGGGCGAGCGGCACGGCAAGCACCTCGCCGATGGTTGCCGCCGGGCCGTTGGTCATCATCACGATGCGGTCGGACAGAAGCACCGCCTCGTCGACATCGTGGGTAATCATGATCATGGTCGTGCCGAGCCGGGCGTGGATGTCCATCACCGCGTCCTGGAGGTGGGCGCGGGTCAGCGCGTCGAGCGCGCCGAACGGCTCGTCGAGCAGCAGGATCTTCGGCTGCATGGCGAGCGCGCGGGCAATGCCGACGCGCTGCTTCATGCCACCGGATATCTCGGCCGGGCGCTTGTCCCTGGCATGCGCCATCTGCACGAGATCGAGGTTGCGCATGATCCACTCATGCCGCTCGGCCCGGCTTTTGGTGCGGCCGAAGACCTTGGAGACGGCAAGGTTGATGTTCTCGTAGACGGTGAGCCACGGCAGCAGCGAATGGTTCTGGAACACCACGGCGCGCTCAGGTCCCGGGCTGTCGACCTCCCTGTCCTCGAGCAGCACGGCGCCCGAGGAGACCCTGGTCAGCCCGGCGATGAGGTTGAGCAAGGTCGACTTGCCGCAGCCCGAATGGCCGATGATGGAGACGAACTCGCCCCTGTCGATGGTGAGCCTGATATCCTTCAGCACCTCGCTGACCTGGCCGCCGCGGGCGAAGGATTTGTCCATATGGTCGAGCTTCAGATAGGCGGTCATGGCGCCCTCCTCACTTTGCCGTTGTGCCGCGGGTGACGAAGGCGCCGACCGCCGCGACCAGCCGGTCGAGGCAGAAGCCGGTGACGCCGATATAGACGAGCGCGACGATGATGTCGGGCAGCCGCGAGGAGTTCCACGCGTCCCAGATGAAGAAGCCGATGCCGACACCGCCGGTCAGCATCTCGGCGGCGACGATGGCGAGCCAGGAGAGCCCGACGCCGATCCTCAGGCCGGTGAAGATGTAGGGGGCGGCCGCCGGCACCATGATCTTGACGAAGAACTCGAGCTGGTTGAGCCGCAGGATGCGGGCGACGTTGCGGTAATCCTCCGGGATGTTGCGGACGCCGACGGCTGTATTGATGATCACCGGCCAGATCGAGGTGATGAAGATTACGAACAGCGCCGACGGATTGGAATCGCGGAAGGCGGCGAGCGACAGCGGCAGCCAGGCGAGCGGCGGCACGGTCCGCAGGATCTGGAACACAGGATCGAGGCCGCGCATCGCCCACACCGACTGGCCGACCAGCGCGCCCAGCGCCACGCCGACCACCGCAGCCATGCCGAAGCCGATGGCGACGCGCTGCAGCGAGATCAGCACCCGCCAGGCAAGGCCGATGTCCTGCGGGCCGTTGTCGAAGAACGGATGCGCGATCAGGTCATAGGCCTCGCTCCACACCTGGCTCGGCGGCGGCAGGCTGGCCGTCGGCGACGAGCAGGCGACCTGCCAGACGACGAGCAGCACGAGGATGACAACGGCCGGCGGCACCAGCGCCGTCGCCAGCTTGCCGGCAACCGCCAGCGGGTCGATGCGGCGCCTCGCCTTTGCGGTGAAGGCGATCACCTCGGCGGGCTTTACAGGAAACGCCTTCACCTTGGTGTCCTCGACGGTTTGGATGGACATGTCTTCGCGAAGCTCCGTGGGGTCAGTGGCGACAACGGCGCGAGCGCCGTTGCGCTTGGGGCGGTGCCGGCGACAAACGGCGCTTTGGCGCCGTTTGCGCTTTGGCGACGACGGCGTGCTGCGCCGTCGCGCCTAAGCAGAAGCCTTGATCTTCAGGCTGTCGAGATAGGCTGACGGGTTGGCCGGGTCGAAGGTCTTGCCGTCGAAGAAGGTCTCGACGCCGCGCGACGAGGAGGCCGGGATGTCGCTTGCCGCGACGCCCAGATCCTTCGCCGCCTCGCGCCACAGATCCTCGCGGTTGACCTGGTCGACCAGCGCCTTGATGTCGGTGGTCGGCGCGAACTTGCCCCAGCGGATGTTCTCGGCGAGGAACCAGGCATCATGGCTCTTGAAGGGGTAGGAAACCCCGCCCTTCCAGAACTTCATGTAGAGGTCGGTGCCCTTGGCGACGCGGTCGTTGCCGTAGTTGATGTCGCCCTTCAGGCGGCCGATGATGTCGGCGACCGGCACGTTCATCCATTGCCGCTTGCCGATGATGGAGGCCATCTCCTCCTTGTTCTCCATCGCCTCGCACCATTGCTGTGCTTCCATGACGGCCATCAGGATCGCCTTGGTGGCGTTCGGATATTTCTCGATGAAGGCGGCGCGCAGGCCGAGCGCCTTTTCCGGATGACCCTTCCACAGCTCTCCCGTGGTGGCGGCGGTGAAGCCTATACCCTGGTGGACGAGCTGCTCGTTCCACGGCTCGCCGACGCAGAACACGTCCATGTTGCCGACCTTCATGTTGGCCACCATCTGCGGCGGCGGCACGACGATGGTCGAGACGTCCTTGTCGGGATCGATGCCGCCAGCGGCCAGCCAGTAGCGTATCCAGAGGTCATGCGTGCCGCCCGGGAAGGTCATGGCGGCCTTGACCTCCTTGCCGGCGGCCTTCTTGGCGGCGAAGGCCTCCTTCAGCTTGGAGGCGTCGAGGCCGACGCCGGTGGCGGCGTATTCCTGGGCGACTGAAATGCCCTGGCAGTCGTAGTTCAGCCGCGCCACGATCGCCATCGGCATCGGCTGCTTGTTCTGCGTCACCTTGCCGGTATGCATGAGGTAGGGCATCGGCGTCAGGATATGGGCGCCGTCGATGCCGTTGGCCTCGCCGCCGAGCACCAGATTGTCGCGCGTCGCGCCCCAGGAGGCCTGCTTCAGCACCTCGACATCGGGCATGCCGTATTT
>NZ_RZSG01000662.1:0-3364 GCF_003997725.1 Mesorhizobium sp. M4A.F.Ca.ET.050.02.1.1 | reverse complement strand
TCATCCCACAGCTTGTCGTCGCAAGGCGGCAACATGGCCACCGCGTGGCCCGCCCGCAGGGCTCCAAGATAGGCGACGACCACATGTTCCGAGGCTTCCGCCGAGATGGCCACGAGCTGCTTTTCGCCTTGTCCAAGCCGCGTGGCGAAGCGCAGCGTGAGGCTGTCGAGTTCCGCATAGGAGAGCGTCCGCCCATCAGGAAAAAGAAGTGCTGTGCGCTGCCCACCACGGGCGATTTCGGACACAAGGTCGACAGAGGGCATGGGCGAGCTTCGAATTGCCGGAAAACTGGTCGAAGCGCCGCCTATAATACATGAGTATTCAAGTCAACTAATAGCGGGAATCATCCCGAGGGTTTTTTACGCGCCGGATAGCCGTTGGCGTGTGGCGGCACGGCCTTGAGATAGGCGGCGATCGCGGCGCGGTCGTCGGCTGTCAATTGCGCCATGTTCCTTTGCACGTCGACCATCGCGCCGCCAACGGAATCGAAGTCCGGTGTGAAGCCGGTTTCGAGATAGTTGGCGATGTCGGCTTCCGACCACTCGCCGATGCCGCCCTCACCCGCTGTGATGTTGGGCACGATGCCCTTGCCTTCGGCGGCCGTGGCGCCGGCCAGCCACTCGGCCTTCTTCACGCCGCCGGCAAAGTCGCGCGGCGTGTGGCATTCGCCACAGTGGCCCGGCCCCTCGACCAGATAGCGGCCGGCCATGACCTTGTCCGCCGCGCCGTCGGCAAGGGCAATCACTGGCTCGGGGCTGAGATAAAGCCGCTTCCACAGGCCGATGCCGCGGCGGATGCTGAAGGGAAAGCCGAGCTTGTGATCAGGCGCCTTGCCGGCGACCGCCGGCAGCGTCTTCATGAACGCGTAGAGGTCGGCGATGTCGGACGGCTTCATGCGCGCATAAGAGGCGTAGGGAAAGGCCGGGTAGAAATGCTCGCCGGAAGGCGAGACGCCCTTCAGCATGGCATCGGCGAAGTCTTGCTCGCTCCAGGCGCCGATGCCGTCCTTGGCGTCCTGCGAGATGTTGGGCGGCACGAAGGTGCCGAACGGCGTCTTCAGTTCGAGGCCGCCCGTGAGTGCTAGTCGGGCATCGCCCTGCGAACCGGGCTTGGCATGGCAGGAGGTACAGCCGCCGGCATAGAAGATGCGCTTGCCCCTGGCGGCATCGCCGGGGCCGAGCTGCGCGACGGTCGCGGCATCAAGTCTGACCGGCGCCGACAGCAACCATGCGGCAACCGCGCCAGCGCCACCCAGAACGAGGGCCGCGCCGACGAGTTTTTTCAGCCAGGCCATTGGCCGGGATCAGCCCTTCTTGATCCTGTAGCTTTGGTGGCAGGTGCCGCAGTCGCCGCCGATCGTGTTGAGCTGCGCCTTCAAGGCATCGACATCGGCTGGCGGAGCCGCGACCGCGGCCTTGACGTCGGCCAGGAACTTGTCCTCGGCCGCGTTGAAGCCGGCCGTATCTTCCCAGATCTTTGGTGCGGCGGTGGTGTCGCCCTTGTCGCTGCCGGCCGGAAAGAACTTCTCGGTGTCCCATTTCTCGCCATTGGCCTGCAGCGCCTGCAACGCCGCCAGCACGGCGGCTGCGTCGAAAGCTTCCTCGCCCTTGACGACCTTCGACAATTGGCCGGCAAGTTTGCCGCGTTCCTTCATCAGGGCCTGGCGATCCTTGATCGGATCAGCGAAGGCGGCCGAACCCGCTACAGCGAGCATAGAGATGGCGAGAACAAGCTTTCTCATTCAATGGCTCCTTGGTGAAGAGAGTGCGCGACTGGACATTAACGGACGGCGCGGCGGAAATATTCCGTCCGCACAGCAACGACTTTCACTTTCCGCTGCAGGCAGAAAAGAAAAGCCCCGGTCGTGCCGGGGCTTTTCGTCAACCAATCAACCTTTCGCCTTTTCGTAAAGCTCGAGGACATAGTCCCAGTTGATGAGACTGTCGACGAAGGCTTCGAGATATTTCGGCCGTGCGTTGCGATAGTCGATGTAGTAGGAGTGCTCCCAGACATCGACGCCGAGGATCGGCGAGGCGCCATGCACCAGCGGGTTCTCGCCGTTCGGGGTTTTCGAGATCGCGAGCTTGCCATCCTTGACCGAAAGCCAGGCCCAGCCGGAACCGAACTGGGTGGTGCCGGCGGCGATGAAATCCGCCTTGAACTTGTCATAGCCGCCGAGGTCGCTGTCGACCGCCGTCTGCAGCGCGCCCGGCAGCTTGGAGCCGCCACCGCCCTTCTTCATCCACTTCCAAAAATGGATGTGATTGTAGTGCTGGGCGGCGTTGTTGAAGAGCCCGGCGTTCTTGCCGAAGGACTGCTTGACGACTTCCTCGACCGAAAGGTCACCCAAGCCGGCTTCCGCGGCGAGCTTGTTGCCGTTGTCGACATAGGCCTTGTGGTGCTTGTCGTGATGATACTCCAGCGTCTCCTTGGACATATAAGGCTGAAGCGCCTCGTAGTCGTAGGGCAAAGCAGGCAGCTCAAAAGCCATGGATGGTACTCCCTCATGGAAAATCCGGTGTCACTACCGGACTAAGATAGGTCTGGAATGATTTGGGACAACTCCGGAATGAAGTGCCGGTTCCCTTTCTAGAGAGGTTCCGGAAACCTGTCACACGGTTTTGCGGCAGGCGGCTGCGTCAAAAGAGAAAGCCTGCCCTCGGATCAGGCGGCGGATGTGGAATGCGCCCAGTCCCAATAGAGCTCGCGCGCCTTTTTGGCGACGGGGCCAGGCTGGAGATTGCGCTCTTCGATGCGGGTGATCGGCACGACCTTGGAATGGTTGCCGGTCGAGAATATCTCGTCCGCTTCAAGGAAATCGCGCACCGACAGCGTCTTTTCGGTGGTCTTGAAGCCGTAGTCGCCGAGCAAGCCTATGGTGCGCGAACGAGTGATGCCGGACAGGAAGGTGCCGTTCGCCGCCGGCGTGAGCACATGGCCGTCCTTGACCAGGAAGATGTTCGAGGTTCCGGTCTCGGCGACATTGCCCAGCATGTCGAGCACCAGCGCATTGTCGAAGCCGCGCATCTTGGCTTCGAGGATGGCGCGGCCATTGTTGGGGTAAAGGCAGCCGGCCTTGGCGTTGGTCGGCATGGTCTCGATGGTCGGCCGCCGGAAAGGTGAGACGGTGACCGAAAAGCCTGCTGGCGAGATCATCGGCGATTCGTAAAGGCAGAGGCAGAAGCGGGTCGAGGCCGGATCGGCCGGCACGCCCATATAGCCGCCATGCTCGGCCCAGTACATCGGCCTGATATAGACCGCCGTCTTGCCGTCGAACTTCTTCAGCCCGTCCCAGGTCAGCCCGACGATCTTCTCGGTGGTCATGGTAGGTTTCAGGCCGAGCGCGATGGCCGAGGCGTTCACC
>NZ_RZSG01000661.1:0-3374 GCF_003997725.1 Mesorhizobium sp. M4A.F.Ca.ET.050.02.1.1 | reverse complement strand
GCACGATATCGGTCACGTCCTCACGCACGCCGGCGATGGACGAGAATTCGTGCAGGACGCCGTCGATTTGCACGGCGGTGACGGCCGCGCCACGCAGCGAAGACAGAAGCACGCGCCGGAGCGCGTTGCCCAGCGTGAGGCCGAAGCCGCGCTCGAGCGGCTCGGCCACCAGCGTGGTCAGCGTCTTCTTCTTCGACGAGAACTCGATCTTGTTCGGCTTGATCAGTTCCTGCCAGTTTTTCTGGATCATGATGCTTTCCTTCCGTTGCCCCGCCACCATCCAATCGTGGCGGGCGACCTGGAATGCCGCGGAGGAACGCTTTTTGGCGTTCGCGCGGCGTTCGATAGTTCCTTAGACGCGGCGCTTCTTGCGCGGGCGGCAGCCATTGTGCGGGATCGGCGTCACATCACGGATCGAGGTGATGGTGAAGCCGGCGGCCTGCAGCGCGCGCAGCGCCGATTCACGACCGGAGCCAGGTCCGCAGACCTCGACCTCGAGCATGCGCATGCCGTGTTCCTGCGCCTTCTTGGCGACATCCTCGGCGGCCATCTGGGCGGCGAACGGGGTCGACTTGCGCGAACCTTTGAAGCCCTGGGCGCCGGCCGACGACCAGGCGATCGAATTGCCCTGCGCGTCGGTGATGGTGATCATCGTGTTGTTGAAGGTCGAATTGACGTGGGCAACGCCCGACGAGATGTTCTTGCGTTCGCGACGGCGAACACGAGCGGCTTCCTTGGCCATGGTAGTCCTTTCAGTTGATCTCTACACCGCCGTAGTGCCAGCGGCTCCACCTTGGTAAGGGAGTAGGGGAATAGGGAAGTAAGGGAGTAGGGAAACAAATGATCCGATTTTCGGACTATTCCCTACTGCCTTACTCCCCTACTCCCTTATTCCCCTAATTACTTCTTCTTGCCGGCGATCGACTTGGCCGGGCCCTTGCGGGTACGTGCGTTGGTATGCGTGCGCTGGCCGCGGACCGGCAGCGAGCGGCGGTGACGCAGGCCGCGATAGCAGCCGAGGTCCATGAGCCGCTTGATGTTCATCGACACTTCGCGGCGCAGGTCGCCTTCGACCTGGTAGTCGCGGTCGATCGTCTCGCGGATCTGCAGCACTTCCGCGTCGGTCAGCTGGTTGACGCGGCGCTCGGCCGGGATGCCGACCTTGTCGACGATCTCCTGGGCGAACTTCTTGCCAATGCCGTGAATGTACTGAAGCGCGATGACAACGCGCTTGTTGGTCGGAATGTTGACGCCGGCTATACGAGCCATCTTCTCTCATCTCCATATGGGCCGGACGCGCCGGCGCTTCAAGTTGCCCCGCGTCCGGTGGAGGCCGGCCCTTGCGGGAGTTTCCAGTTCAAAGCGGCCGCCTTGCCCTTGCGGACAAGCAAAGCCTATGCCTGATGGAAGACGGGCCGCCATACCCCAGCGGACCGCTACAGTCAAGCGCTGTTTCTCTATGCCGCCGCCTGCGAGACGGATTTGAGCACCGCTTCGATCTCTCTCGTGACGGTGTCTATGTCGGCCATGCCGTCGACGCTCTTCAGCCTGCCCTTGGCGTAGTAGTAGCCAATGAGTGGAGCGGTCTTCTTGTAGTACTCCCGCAAGCGCTCCTCGAACACGGCTGGATTGTCATCCTTGCGCACCGGCTGGCCGGCGGCCTTGGCATCCTCGGCGCGCTTGACGATTCGCCCAACCAGCGCCTTGTCATCGACGACGAGCTCGATCACGGCGTCGAGATGGAGGCCACGATCCGCGAGCATCGTTTCGACCGCATCGGCCTGCACAAGGGTGCGTGGATAGCCGTCGAGGATGAAGCCATTTGCGCAATCAGCTTGGTCGATGCGCTCGGCCACGATGGCATTGACGATGGCATCGGAAACAAGCTCGCCGGCATCCATCACCGCCTTGGCCCGCTTGCCGACCTCGGTACCGGCCTGCACAGCGGCACGCAGCATGTCACCGGTCGAGAGCTGGGGTATGCGGAACTTCTCTACCAGTCTTTGCGCTTGCGTCCCCTTGCCCGCCCCCGGCGGTCCAAGCAATATCAGCCTCATCTGGTCCTCTTCCCCCCGCGCAACTTCGACTTCTTGATCAGGCCCTCATACTGGTGCGCGATCAGGTGACCCTGAATCTGCGCCACCGTATCGAGCGTTACACTGACCACGATCAGAAGCGATGTGCCACCAAGGTAGAATGGTACGCCAGTCGCTGAAATTAGGAATTCGGGCAGCAGGCACACCAGCACCAGGTAGATGGCGCCGATGACGGTGATGCGCGTGAGAACATAGTCGATGTAATCGGCGGTGCGCTCGCCCGGGCGGTAGCCTGGAATGAAGCCGGAATGCTTCTTGAGCTGGTCGGCGGTGTCCTTCGGGTTGAAAACGATCGCGGTGTAGAAGAAGGCGAAGAACACAATCATCGCCGCGTAGAATGCCATGTAGAGCGGTTGTCCATGGCCCAGCGAGGCAAGGATTGTGCTTGCCCATGCGGGCATGTTGGCCGTCTGCGAAAAGCCGGCGATCGTTGCCGGCAGCAGAAGCAGCGAGGACGCGAAGATCGGCGGGATGACGCCCGAGGTGTTGAGCTTCAGCGGCAAATGCGAGGTGTCGCCCTGGAACATCCGGTTGCCGACCTGGCGCTTCGGGTACTGGATCAGCAGGCGGCGCTGCGCGCGCTCGAAGAACACGATAAGCGCAATGACGACGATGGCGAGCACGATGATCGCCAGGATCAGCCCGGTCGACAGGGCGCCGGTGCGGCCGAGCTCCAGCGTGCCGGAGATGGCACGCGGCAGGCCGGCGACGATGCCGGAGAAGATGATCAGCGAAATGCCGTTGCCGATGCCGCGCGCGGTGATCTGCTCACCGAGCCACATCAGGAACATCGTGCCGCCGACCAGCGTGACGACGGTGGAGATTCGGAAGAACATGCCGGGATCGTTGACAATGCCGTTGCCGCCCTCCAGTCCGACGGAGATGCCGTAGGCCTGCACCAGGGCCAGGAGCACGGTGCCGTAGCGCGTGTACTGGTTGATGATCTTGCGGCCCTGCTCGCCTTCCTTCTTCAGCGCTTCCAGCGACGGAATGACCGAGGTCATCAGCTGCATGATGATGGAGGCGGAGATGTAGGGCATGATGCCCAGCGCGAAGATCGCCATGCGCTGCACCGCGCCGCCGGCGAACATGTTGAACATGCCGAGCACGCCCTTGCTCTGCGAGGAGAAGGCCTGGGCGAACGCGTCGGGATTGATGCCGGGCAGCGGGATATAGGTGCCGAGCCGGTAGACGAGCAGCGCGCCGACGGTGAACCAGATGCGTTTCTTCAGGTCCTCGGCCTTGGCGAAGGCCGAAAAATTCAGATTCGAGGCTAGT
>NZ_RZSG01000660.1:0-3374 GCF_003997725.1 Mesorhizobium sp. M4A.F.Ca.ET.050.02.1.1 | reverse complement strand
CCCCTCAAAGGGAGGCAAGCACCAACGAGGGAGACAGGAATGGTCGGCGCATCGAAGTCGGAAACGGGAGGCGGCCCGATCCGCTACGGTATGGTCGGCGGCGGGCAAGGCGCCTTCATCGGCGCGGTGCACCGGATCGCGGCCAGGCTGGACAACGACTTCGTCCTGGTTGCCGGCGCACTGTCGGCCAACCCGGAGCGCGCCAAGGCTTCGGCCGCCGAGCTCGGCCTCGATCCGGCGCGCAGCTACGGCTCCTACGCCGAGATGGCCAAGGCCGAGGCCAAGCGGCCGGACGGCATCGAGGCGGTGGCGATCGTCACGCCCAACAATGTGCATGTGCCGGCAGCCAAGGCCTTCCTCGAGGCCGGCATCCACGTCATCTGCGACAAGCCGCTGGCAACCACGCTGGCCGAGGCGAAGAAGCTCGCCGCGCTGGTCGAGAAGACCGGCAAGGTGTTCGTGCTCACCCACAATTACACCGCCTATCCGATGATCCGCCAGGCGCGCGAGATGGTGGCCAAGGGCCAGCTCGGCGACATCCGCATCGTGCAGTCGGAATATCCGCAGGACTGGCTGACCGAGGATCTCGCCGCGACCGGCCAGAAGCAGGCTGCGTGGCGCTCCGACCCCAAGCAGGCCGGTGCCGGTGGTGCGCTCGGCGACATCGGCACGCATGCCTACAACCTGGCGCGCTTCGTCTCCGGGCTGGAGCTCGATGCGCTGTCTGCCGATCTCGACGCCTTCGTGCCGGGGCGGCAGCTCGACGACAACATCAATGTGCTGTTGCGCTTCAAGCCGGTCGGCAAGGCGCATCCCGCCAAGGGCATGATCTGGGCCAGCCAGGTGGCGCCCGGCCATGAGAACGGTCTAAAGCTGCGCATCTATGGCTCGAAGGGCGGGCTGGAATGGGTGCAGGCCGATCCGAACTATCTCTGGTATACGCCGTTCGGCCAGCCGAAGCAGCTCCTGACCCGCGCCGGCGCCGGCGCGCTGCCCTCCGCCGGGCGTGTCACCCGTGTTCCCTCGGGCCATCCGGAGGGCTATCTCGAAGGCTTCGCCAATATCTACCAGGAAGCGGCCCGCGCCATCCGCGCGGCGCGCAGGAAGGGCGGCAAGCCGGCAAAGGATGTCGTCTTCCCGACGATTGCCGACGGCGTCGAAGGCATGGCCTTCATCGAGGCCTGCGTGAAGTCGTCGAAGAAGAACGGGGCGTGGACGAAACTCTAATCGCGGCGCCCAGTCGGCGGGGAATGACAGAGCCGAGGTTCAGGCGGCCGTCAGGGGAGGGTGTCGATGAAAATCGGCATGTGCATGTTCTTGTGGACGACCAGCGTCTCAAAGAAGCACGAGGCGCTGCTTCGCGACATCAAGGCGGCCGGCTTCGACGGCGTCGAGATCCCGGTGTTTTCCGGCGCGCCCGACGACTACAAGAAACTCGGCGACCTGCTCGACCGCATCGGGCTGCAGCGTACCGCTGTCTCGGCCATGGGTGATCCGGCGATGAGTCTGATCGCGGCCGATGCCGCGACGCGCAAGGCCGGCATCGACTATATGAAATGGGCGATCGACTGCAGCGCCGCGCTCGGCGCCAACAGGCTGAGCGGTCCACTGCATTCGACGCTCGGCGCCTTTTCCGGCAGCGGGCCGACGGCCGCCGAGAAGAAGCGCTCGGTCGCCTCGCAGCGCGCCATCGGCGACCATGCCGGCAAGACGGGGGTGACGATCGGGTTAGAGGCGCTCAACCGCTTCGAATGCTATCTGTTCAACACGATGGACGATTTGTCCGAGCATATCGACGCGATCGACCGGCCGCACGTCAAGGCGATGTACGACACGTTCCACGCCAACATCGAGGAGGCCGATCCGATCGGCGCCTATACGCGCAACCGGAGGAACGTCGTCCATATCCACATTTCAGAGAATGATCGTGGGGTGCCGGGCCGGGGCAATATTCCCTGGAAGGAGACGTTCTCGGCCATCCGCAAGAGCGGCTATGACGACTGGCTGACCATCGAATCCTTCGGGCGGTCGCTGAAGGACCTGGCTGCGGCGACGAAGGTTTGGCGGGATTTTGCGGAGACGCCGGAGGCCGTGTATCGGGAGGGGTACAAGCATATCAGGGATGGGTGGAAGAAGGCGGCTTAGAATGGCCGTCCGACGAGCGCCGCGATCCTTCGCGCCCCCCCTCTGTCCTGCCGGACATCTCCCCCACAAGGGGGGAGATTGGCGGCTGCGGCGCTTAGCTCAATTCGGCAACGTAGGAGATTGGCGAAAGCCATGGGTGGCGGCTGATCTCCCCCCAAGTGGGGGAGATGCCCGGTAGGGCAGAGGGGGGCGCTGTCCCGTCGACCTCTCGCAAGATTCTGCTAGCGAGGACTAACCCCGCGCAGCCTGCAACCTGTTGTAGTCATGCAGCGTGCGGCTGAGCCGGCGACGCAGGAAGTTCGAGATGTTGTCGAAGATGAAGACGACGGCCAGCGTCAGCAGCACCATGTAGAAGACGTTGGCCCAGTTGGAGTTGGTGCGCATCGCTTCCCATAATTTCAGGCCGATACCGCCGGCTCCGACGGCGCCGATGATGGTGGCGCCTCTGGTGTTGGATTCCCACTGGTAGAGCGTCTGGCTGATGAAGACCGGCACCACCTCCGGCAGCACGCCGTAGCGCTGCACAAGCAAGCCGTTGGCGCCGGTCGACTGCACACCCTCGCGCGGCTTGTCGTCGATGTTCTCCAGCGCCTCGGAATAGGTTTTGCCGAGCGTGCCGATCTCGGTGAAGAAGATCGCGGCACTGCCGGCGAGCGGACCGGGGCCGAAGGCGCGGGTGAAGAACAGCGCCCAGATCAGCATGTCGACCGAGCGCATGAAGTCGAAGAAGCGCTTCAGCACCTGGCTGAGCAGCCCGCTCGGCGTGATGTTGCGGGCGGCGAAGAAGGCGAGCGGGAAGGCGACGATGCCGCCGAGCAGCGTGCCGAGGAATGCCATGACGATGGTCTGCAACAGCTTCGTCCAGACATCGCCATGCTGCCACTGGGCGTTGTTCCAGATGTTGTCGGCGGCAAGCGCGAGATTTGATGTGCCGGGTTTCAGCTCTGGACCGGAGAGGATCAGCGCGGCCACTTCGCCGGCCGGTTTCCCGAAGAAGGGCGATCGCGTGTCGAAGACGAAGTTCGCCCAGCCGAGGAAACGCTTGCGCACCTTGACGCGGTCGACTGTGACGCGCACCTCGCCGACGAAGCCCATCCTCGCGACGACTTCGTCGTCATGCGCGGTGATCCAGTCGGGCACCGGGCCTGAGATCACGGGCTTGCCGCTGGCCAGCGACACGGGCACCGTCTGGCCGTTGGCGACAATCACGGCTTTGGTCTTGTCGAAGG
>NZ_RZSG01000065.1:0-14956 GCF_003997725.1 Mesorhizobium sp. M4A.F.Ca.ET.050.02.1.1 | reverse complement strand
GACCGTCTCCAGGCAGCCACGCCGGCCGCAGCCGCACAGGATGCCGCCGGGTGCGGAGCGCGTATGTCCGACATGGCCGGCAAGCCCGGTGGCGCCGCTTTCCAGCCGGCCATCTATCACCAGCCCGCAGCCGATGCCGGTCGAAACGGTGAAGAAGGCGAAGTTGCGAAATCCCTTGCCGGCGCCAATGGTGAATTCGGCCCAGGCGGCGGCCTGGGCGTCATTAACGACAAGCGGCGGCATGCCGAAAGCGCGCTCGATCGCCGAGGCAATCGGATAGCCGTCCTCGATCGGCAGGGTTTCGGGGTTCAGCGCCGTCAGCGCGCCGTCGCGCACGATGCCGGTGGTAGCGACGGCGACCGCGCCAAAACCACTTTTCGGCGCAAGCCCGGCAATGGCCGCGATCAGATGGTCGCCTTTGCCGGTGCGTGGCGTCGGCGCCTGGCGGCGGTTTGCGATCCTGCGGCCACTCACTTCGGCTGTCGCGATCTTGGTGCCGCCAATATCGATGGCGAGCACAGGCAAATCAGAAGCTGCGGTCACTCACGACCTCCGCCGTGCGGCTGAGCTCGACCAGCCGCTTCGGATCCTGTCTGGTCATCTCGGCCACCAGCGCATCGACGATGAGCAACTGGCTGATCTTCGAGGGGAAGGCGCCGCCCGTGAGCGGCGTCTCCGGCCAGGATGCGATCAAAGCCAGGTCGCAGACGGCAATCAGTGGGCTCTTCGAGCGGTTCGAGATACCGATGACAAAGGCGCCCTTGGAACGGGCAAGCTCTGCCACGCGCACGGCATCAATCGTCGAGCCGGAACTCGAAATCACCACCTGCACCGTTCCCGGCTGCGCGGTTCCCGCCGCCATCACGGCCAGATGCGCGTCGCCGAGCGTGCGGCTGAATTTGCCGATGCGGGTCATCTTGTAGGCGAGATACTGCGCCGTGACGGCGGAGGCGGCGATGCCGAAACACTCGACCGTTGTCGCGCCCAGCAGCTTGCGCGAGGCGGTGGCGATATCTTCCCGGACGATGAGCTGCTCGGTTTCGCGCAGCGAGGTGATCGCGGTCTCCACCAGCCGCTGGATGTCGTCGGAAGGCAGGCCGTTGTCCCTCGCCCGCTCGTCGGTCGCGAGTTCCTTCGCCAGCGCCAGCTTGAAGTCCTGAAAACCGGAAAAGCCCTGGTCGCGGCAGAAGCGCATGACGCTCGCCTCGGACGATCCGGATGTCTCGGCAAGCTCGGTGATGCTCTGGCGCAAGGTGGCGTCGGGCTGCGCCAGCACCGTCTCGGCGACGCGCGCCAGCGCCGGCGTCATATCGCCCGCCGCTGCTCTCAGCGAGGCTATCAGCGCGTGTGTCATGCAGACCCCTCAAAAGATTCCCGGTTCGAGCACGATCCTGTCCAAATCCATGCTCAAAAATGCTCCGCCACCCAGGGCGGCGGTCCGGCAAACAGCTGGTCACAGCGTCGTATGTCAGCCGAGTCGCCGGCAACGAGCCCATACTGCGCCAGTTTCGAGCCGCTGCGGAAGCCTGTGAAGAGCTGGACGAAGGCCGGCGGGTCCACGCGCACGGCCGGGCCGGATGCATCACCCCCCTCGCGCACCGCGGCGACGCCTTGCCGAATTTCGATCTCGAGCGCTGCATCGCCGATGCGCAGCGCGAGTTTTGCCTGGTCGACATGGTAGCCGCGCTGGCGCAGCGCCGTCGCTGGATGGAGCACTCGCAACAGCCATTCCTCCTGGCGCGCAAGCCGCCAGCCCTTGTCCGGCATCGCCGCCAACAGATCGTCCTGCGGGGCGCCATGCCAGCGCACCGCAGGATAGACCGAGCGAAAGCGGGCAAGAAAGGAAAGCAAGCCTTGCGCCGCCTCGGGCGACGCGGCAAACCAGTCCCGTACCACCAGGCAGGTTTTGTCGCCCATGTCGAGTATCAGATAGGCGACCTCGCCTTCAGCAAGATAGGCTGCGAGCGCATCGGTCGGGGCCCGCCGCAACTCGTTCCAGTGGGCGGCGGCGCGTGCGAGCAAGCCCGATTCGCCACGCGTCTTGGCGTCATAGGCGCGGGCCATGCGCGGATCGTCGAGCTCGACGCGATCGAAGGCGAGCCGGCTCGACGAAGGCAGTGCCGCTGTTGCCGCCTCATAGACGATTTCGTGTCCGGCAAGCTCGAAACCGGCCTTGCGGTAGACCGGCCGCGTCGAGGCAAACAGCGTGGCTATCGCGGCGCCCTTGCTCCTCGCCTCATCGCAGAGAGCATCGACAAAAGGCACGGCAATGCCCTGGCCGCGCCGCTCCGGCGCGATCGCCACATGCACGATGTTTGCCGCCTGCACGGCCTTGCCGTGGAAGATATGCGCCGTCTGAAGCAGACCCGCGCACACGACCGGACGGCCGCCCTCGCCGCGCATGAGCCGCAGCGTCTCGATCCCGATATTGGCGATGTATTCGTGCGACCGCGCCTTGCTGAAACCGAAGGCCCAACTGAGCAGGCTGGCTACGTCGGCGACATCCTTGGTGGTCGCAATGTCGGTTGTGAAGTTTTTTTTCATACCAATTCCATCTATGGCGCTTTTTATCATAGCGACAAAATGAGCGCGCGCAATGGGGGCCGGTGAACGCCGATCAATTTGGGGTGGCAACGCTTCAGAGATGGGGATGGCTGTGGAAGTCGTCATTCCAGTCGGTCGAACTTGGTTGACCCCGACCGCTGTTGAGGCGCTTCATGATCGGATTGAATTGAGGCGCCTGGTTAGACGACGTAAGGCGAGAAATTCGACAATGCCCTTTATGCGACTTTCGAGGCACAAATGGCGAATGTTGAGAGGGCGTTCCGTGTTTTGACCTCAATAGGCCTGCCCATTCTGCAGTTACGGTGATCATCAGCAGTGGCATGAACGGGGCCGCCAGCCGACTGTCCGCTATCGGGCCAAACTTCTATGATGAGTCGCCATTCGATTCCGCCGCCCTTCTCGAACGCTTGAGGCTGTTTGCCAAAATGCTTTCAGCAGATGGTTCAGCCAAAGCCACACGCATGCAGTCTTCCGCATAAAAACGTATATTAAACAGCATATTGGCGATTTTGTGGAAGAGTCAAAGTTTTTTCCATTGAAAAATCGTCCACCAGGACTTACAATCGGGCCCGGCCTCAATGAGGAAGGTTTTCGGTGTCAGCTGTCGACAACAAACTTGAAAAAGACATGGTGCATCTGGCGCGGGTGGCGCTTTCGGGTCGCCCGCAGGATGTAATGACCCTGCTGCATCGCTTTGCGAAGGGGTATCGCGATAATGCGCCAGCCATGGCGCGATCTCTTGCCGATCTATTGCGCGAGGCGCCGACACGGGCTTCGCCGCTTCGCCGCCAAACCGATGCTGTCCTCCCTGTCGATGGTGACACCCGTTTTCACCTATTGCGAATCGAGGAGCATTCGGTTCTCGACCATGAGCCGGTCTATTCGAGCGCCGTCAAAGGCGTTCTCGATACGCTTGTGGCCGAGCGCAAGGGCATTGAAAACCTGCAGAAAGCAGGGCTGGAGCCTGCACATACGGTCCTGTTCACCGGTGCCCCCGGCGTCGGCAAGACCTTGGCAGCACGGTGGCTCGCCCGCGAACTGAATCGGCCCCTTCTGATCCTCGATCTTGCGGCTGTCATGAGCAGCTATCTCGGCCGCACCGGTACCAATTTGCGACACGTTCTCGACTATGCAAAGACGCTCGACTGCGTGCTGCTGCTTGATGAGCTCGACGCGATCGCCAAGCGTCGTGACGACCGCGGGGAAATTGGCGAACTTAAAAGACTTGTCACTGTCCTGATCCAGCAGATCGACGACTGGCCGTCGCGTGGGTTGCTGGTCGCTGCGACCAATCACCCCGACCTGCTCGACCCTGCGATCTGGCGGCGTTTCGACACCACGCTCGATTTTCCGATTCCGGATCGTGAAGCTATTCACGCCTACCTTGCGGATGCGCTCGCTCCCATCAGCGGGCATGCGCAGAACTGGGCACAGATTTTGACGATTGCGCTGGAAGGGCAGTCGTTCAGCGACATCGATCGCGAACTTCGTGCGGTACGCCGGAAGGCGGCGCTCTCCGGCGAGCCGCTCGACGAACACCTTATAGGGCTTCTCAATGGACAAGCGGGCAGCAAGGCGGACCGTATCGCCATCGCGGCCGAACTAGTGAATTCGGGCGTGCTGTCGCAACGCGCGGCGCACGAGGTAACCGGCGTTGCCCGAGAGACGATCCGCGCGCGGACGAAGAAAAAGCCTGTGAAGAGCAATGGCCGAGGTCACGATGGCTAAGACGAACTTTCTTCTCGGGAAGGGCGAAAGACTGACCCAGACCGTCGTTGTGCGGTCCGGCGGCGGCCCCAAGGCGACGCCGTATACGTTTGCGCAGGCGCGCAGCCGCCTTGCACCGATGCTGGCCGACACGGTGAAGGAGATCAGGTCACTTCCTGATGAAGCGTGCCCGCAGGGTCAGGCCGTTGCGGCTGTCGTCCTCAATCCGGAGTTCATCGCCAAGTCCTATTTTCCAACAGAGCTGTTCCGTCAGACTGGCCTGACGCCGGTCGGCAGCAAGCCGCGCCGGATTACGCCGGCCCAGCGCTCAAAAGGGCGCCCACCGGAGGAGGCCCTGACGACCGAGCTCTTCGTCATGGGGAGCAAAGAGGATTTTGCGAACTGGCAGGCGTCGCTGGGAAGGGTCGTCGAAGGCACGCAGGTCGCCAAGGACCTGATGACGCTCGAAGCGATCGAAGCACAGAGCGTTGACGACAAGATCAAAGGTACGCTGCCAAAACGCGGCAACACTGTGTTCGAAGTTGTGCTCCATACCGAAGGCCTTCAGGGCGAGCAGGCCATGCTGCCCGCGTTTCGGCGATACCTTGCGGGCCTTGGTGTTGAAGCGAGCCTTGACCACCGGTTCTATGCCGGAGGTCTGTGCTTCGTCGAAGTCGAGGCCCCGGCTGCGCTGGCAGAGCCGATCGCGCAGTTCTCGATTGTCCGCGCGGTCCGGCAGATGCCGGAGCTGCGCGTCCTGCAGCCCGCCATCCGTACGTCTGCCATCCCGTCGGCTTCGATCTCGTTGCCGCCTGAGGCCGCAGTCGATCCTTCCATTGCCGCCGTCATCTTCGATGGCGGTCTGCCGAAATCCCATCCGCTTGGGAAATGGGCACAGGCGCGCGAGATAGCTGGCACGGGCGCTCCGATCAATGAATTCCTCGTGCACGGGACGGGGGTGACGTCTGCGTTTCTTTTCGGCGCGATCGACCCCTCGCAGCCGCTGCCGCAACCCTACGCGAATGTCGATCACTACCGCGTCCTTGATGGTGATCCCAGCCAGAACCTGCATGAACTTTATGAAGTGCTCGGGCGCATCAAGAACGTGCTCGACCGCAAGCACTACGACTTTGTGAATCTGAGCATCGGACCGTCTCTCACCATCGAGGATGACGATGTCCACGCCTGGACCGCTGTACTCGACGAGCGCTTCGCCCGTTCCGATACCCTTGCCGCGGTGGCTGTCGGCAACAATGGTGAAGGCGACGAAGAACTGAGTCTTAACCGCGTGCAGGTCCCGTCCGACTGCGTGAACGCTCTTGCGGTCGGTGCGGCCGACTCGCCCGGCGAAAAATGGGCGCGTGCTCCCTACAGTTCAGTCGGGCCGGGCAGGAGCCCCGGGCTTATGAAACCCGATCTCGTCGAGTTCGGCGGATCGCTGCAAAGGCCGTTCCTCGTCATCAGCGGCAGCAGCAAGCCGGGCCTTGAAGCAACCGGCGGGACTTCCTTTGCGGCGCCCAGCACATTGCGGCTGGGGGCCGGGATCAAGGCCCATTTCGGCGGCAGCATCGGGCTCCTTGCGGTCCGGGCCCTGCTTGTGCACTCGACCGAGGATTCGGAGCACCCTTACCGGGAGGTCGGCTGGGGACGCGTCGCGCGCACGCTGGAAGACATAGTAGTGTGCGACGACGACACGATCCGCGTTATCTACCAGGGCGACATTTCGCCGACCAAATACATTCGAGCCCCGATCCCGCTGCCGGACGGCGGCATTGCCGGCAACGCCGAGATCATGGCGACGCTCGCCTACAAATGCATGACTGATCCGCACCACCCTGGCAACTACACGAGAGCCGGGCTGGAGGTGACGTTCCGGCCGCATGACGGCAAGTTCAAGGCGGACGACCAGCTTCACCCCGATTCAAAAAGCTTCTTCTCCAGCATCCGTTCGGGCGGGGAGGAAGAGGAGTTGCGGCGCGATGCTTGGAAATGGGAAAACTGCCTGCACGCCCGCCGAGCCTTCCGGGGGGCGAGCCTGCGCAATCCGTGCTTTGACATCCACTACAATTCTCGGCTCGAAGGCCGGAACTTTACGCCCGCTGAAAAGCTGCCCTATGCTCTGGCCGTGACAGTGCGGGCAAAAGGCATTGCGGATTTCTACGACCAGGTTGTACGCAAGTACGCAACCCAGCTGGAGCCGCTGCGGCCCGTCGTGGAAATACCGATCAGAACCTGAACCTGCTACGAATAAACGGCGGCGCGGCGCATGCGGATGTAGGCGCCGCTCATGTTCAGCCGAAGCTGCAGCATCTGCTCGCTCACGCCGTAGAGATGTTGCGCTTCATCCGTAAGCCTCCGGCGCAGCACATGCATCGCGCCCTCGTCCGTCAGCAGCAACACACCGGCGAGGAAGTCTGCTTCGGCCTCGATACCGCGGTCGTGCGTCCGTTCGCCGTCGATCGTCAGCGGCGGTGTGAAGCCGTGGCCGAGAAAGCAGTGCGCGAGTTCATGGCAGATGTTGCTGCGCTGCCGGTGCTCATGGTGCTTGTCGTTGTGCAGAATGGCTGTCTGGCCGCCACGCGGCACGGTCACCGCCGAGAAGAACTTCCGGTTTTCACCATGCAGAAAAGGGGAGTCCGGCTCGACCTCGCTCAGCTTGAGCAGACGGATGTCAAAGCGGGCGCAGACTTGGACCGGTTCGATAGGACAGATCGGCGTCAGACCGACCTTTTCCCGGACCCGGGCGGCGATACGTTTGGCCTCTGCCTTAAATCCGTGCCTGAACTTCAATGTCAATCATCCCGCAGCTTCTTGTAGGTACTGATGACGATATCCTCCATGAGCTTCGCCTTATCCCCGGACAGCTTCGGATCGGCGCGCAGCAAGGCGGTGATACGCGCGATCGGTTCAGCTTCTTGCTGACCTGCGCGCGGGATAAACATCTCGGCCTTAAGATTCGACCATGTCAGTAGGGCCGCTAATCCGTTGACGTCAGGCTTGGCACCCTGTCCGATCCTGGACAGGGTCGATGCGTTAACCCCTGCCTCCTCGGCGACCTCCTTCCACGTCATCTGGCGACCAAGACGCGCGGCGTTGAGCGCCGCGTAGAAGGCTTCGCTGTCGAAGTGGTCGGTCATCGTATCTCCAATTGCGAAAATTAAATCAATTGCGAACTTGCAATTTCATCCACAAGATTATAGTATCGAATTGATTGCGAAATCGCAATCCTCCTCTAACGGCGCGACGCGCCAGAAAGATATGTACCGATGAATGACCTCAACCGCGAAGAGCGCCAGCAGACGGTGACCATCATCGTCAACGGCCGCAAAAAGACGCTCCCGAAGAAAGAAGAGCTGACCTTTGAAGAGGTCGTTGCTCTGGCTTTCGATAATCCCCCGACCGGCGACGGCATCCAGTACACCGTCCAGTACACCCGCGGTCACGGCCACAAGCCGTCGGGCACGCTGGTCGAGGGCCAGTCGGTGAAAATCAAGGAAGGGATGGAATTCGATGTCACGTCGACCAATCGCTCTTAGTCCAGACCTTCTCCGGATGCAGAACGAGGGTTACGACCTCGACATACGGGGCGGCTACCTGCTCGTCAGGAACGTTCCGTATGTCGATTCGTCGGGAACCGTCCGTCTCGGCATCCTGATCTCGAAACTCGAGCTGTCCGGCGACAAGACCGTGAAGCCCACTGATCATGTCGCCTACTGGACCGGGGAGCACCCCTGCCACAGTGACGGCAGAAAGATCACGGCGATCCAGAACCCTTCAGCGCCCCAGGATTTCGGGGACGGGGTCAAGGCGGATCATACGTTTTCCGCCAAGGCGGATTACCGCGACTACCATCACAAGATGACGACCTATATCGGCCGCATCGCCGGCGAAGCGGCCAAGGTCGATTCTCTCGCGACAGCCCGCACCTATCCGGCAATCCCGGCCCACGACGAATCGTGCGTGTTCAAGTATGTCGACACCGCCACCAGCCGCGCCGGCATCGGGGCGGTGAACGGCAAGGTTGCGGGCCAGAAAGTCGGTATCCTCGGTATGGGCGGCACTGCCGCCTATGTCTTGGACCTCGTGACGAAAACGGCTGCGGAGCAGATCCATATCTTCGATGGCGATGTGTTCTCCCAGCACAACGCCTTCCGCGCGCCGGGCGCCCCCTCGCTCGAAGACCTCGAAATCAGGCCGCAGAAGGTGGCCTATTTCGCGGCCCTGTATTCGAACATGCACAAAGGTATCGTCGCCCATGACGTCTACCTCGATGAAAAGAACGTCGGGCTCCTTGATGGCCTCGACTTCGTGTTCGTCTGCATCGACCGGGGTCCGGTGAAACGGGTCGTCATAGACCGGCTTATCGCCAACGGCACGCCGTTTGCCGAAGTCGGGATGGGCGTCGTTCTCCACGACGGCCAGCTCGGAGGGATCGTCCGGCTGACGACAAGCACCCCTGACACGAGGGACGCCGCCGCGCCGCATATTTCCTATGCGGACGACGATGGCGGGGCGAACGAGTACGCTACGAACATCCAGATCGCGGAGCTGAATTCGCTGAACGCAGTTATCGCAGTGATGGCCTGGAAACAGCACTTCGGCATCTACAGGCAAGCCCGGCCGCATTTTTACACCGGCTATTCCATCGGCTCCGGCGAGTTCGTGCACGAGAGTGCCGCATGAGCGGAACAAACCGCCTGACGCCCTCCTTCGTCGAGTTCATACCCGATGAGTTGGAGGAGGGCGTCATCTATATTTCCCGCCGCTATTCAACCGCCTCGCATCTTTGCTGCTGCGGGTGCGGGCGTGAGGTCGTGACGCCGCTGAATCCGGCGAAGTGGCGTTTTTCTGAAAAGGATGGGAAGGTGTCCCTGACCCCGTCCGTGGGCAACTGGAGCTTTCCCTGCCAGTCGCATTACTGGATAAACGGCAACCGGGTTTCGTGGGCGCCGGGCATGGCGTCAGAAGTCATCGCGGCCGTGCAGGCGCGCGATCGCCACGATGCCGCCAAACATATCCCCCAGCGCCCGGGCTTGCTTGCCCGCACCTGGAGTGTCGCGGCGCAAATTCGCCAGCAGTTGGTCGACTGCTATCGCCGCTGGAAAGGCCGCTGGTAGTGGCACCAGCGCCGGGCGCCGCGCTATGCCCCGACCTTCGACGGCGGAAACCAAGGCTCTGCCTGCAGCCTTGTACGTAGCTTGGTGACGACCAGTTCCGGAGCGCGCCACACATAGGTGGCCGCAGCCGCCTTGCCTTCAGGCGTGATCATTTGCAGGTGCGCGACCGCGGCATTGATCGAAAACGCTTCCCCCTTTTTCACGGCATTCTTGTCGGGAAAGTTAGAGGGCATGCCGGCCCAGACGACGACGTCAAACTTTTTGCTGTTGGCCCACGCGGCAATGGCATCCGGTACTGCCGGCACGCACTTTCGGTCTGGCTCTTGCGAGAAGTAAAATCCCATGTGGTCCATGATCGTGCCCTCACGGTCACGCAGGTCGGCGATCGCGTCGGCAGGGTTCTTTCGCCGGCTCATGGCATATCTGACTTTGCAATCGCTACCGTTATCCGGATCGATGACGAGCGTCAGTGCTCCTTTGCGTGTCTTGGAAACGCGGGAAAATTCGAGCGGCAGAACCGGGCCGTCTTCAAGCCATTCTCCGTGCTGGTCGTCGAAAGCAGGCCACCGGTCATCCCAGATCAGTGATCCCCACGCCAAGACTGCGATCTTCAGCGGTTTTATTTTCTCAGCCATCTTTGCCTCCCTCAATATTGATGCTGGACAGCTTATCCGCAGTATTCCGGCTGCGCAGCCAAATTTGCTTGCGCGGCAATTCCAGAACGCGCCGCGTTCCGACGAGTCCGCCCGCCAGCACCGCTGCGCAGCGGATAAAGAACACACTTGAAGCCGTTCAAGGATGTCAGTCTGCTAGCCGCTGCTCCAAGTCCGTTTGCCTTAATGCCAGCGCGTGAAGCTGAACCCGGCTGAGCACAGCGGGCGTATTGTTGGAGAGAAAGACCTTCTCTGGCGTGTCGTACCCCTTGCGCACGGCCGGGCCAAGACATTCGATAACTTGTCGATCGAGCTCTTCCTGTTGGTCAAATGGGTCGACCTCCTCGACGACGTGCGACACCAATCCTATGATGAACGAGAGGCCCCGAGGCACGACAGTTCCGACAAGCTCACGCGCCCTCGGACACATCTTCTGCGTGTCGTCGTCGGAATCGGGGTCTCCGCCCAATACGCGCTCGACCTCGCAGAGCGGCTTGCCGCTGATCCATGCGACGAGGCCGGGGAGCACAAGCGTCAACTCCTCGGCGGTGAGTTTCGTGTCGCGCTTTCGACCGCATGATCCCATGAGCGACCGGCTTACGCTACCCAGCAGCGAGTCGCGCGCATCGTCGTCGGCCGTCAGCCAATCGATCGTCCAGATAAGCCAATTCTCTATCGTGGTGGGCAACTTTCCGGCGCCGTCGGCAATTCGCTGTCGCAGCCGGAGCAGCAGGTTCATCGACAACCCGCTTTGAGAGGCGAGTTCCGCGATCGTGTTATCAATCTCTCCCGGCGCATCCAGCGCGATCGCCTTCTTTAGATCGGTGATCTTGGCCTCAAATTCCGCTTCGGCATGCCGCTTTTGCGCGGCAAACGCCCCGAACGACTTTCGAAGATCGAATAGGACGTTGGGCTCCGCCGCTCCTTCCGCTTCGCGAAGCGCCGCCATTCGATTTACGACATAGCGGACATCGGCATCGACCGTTTGACCCTGCATGAGCCTGTCTAGCACGATCTCGAGCGGATCGGAGATCACGACGCAGCGATCGTCTTCGGGCAGAACAGACTTCAGCTTTTCGATAACCTTCCATCCCAAGGGTTCACCTTCGGAGAAGCTGATGATTGGTTCGGGAATCAGCAGCACGACGCCATTAGCGAGATGACCTGCTCGACCGGCTCGGGCGGCAGCGTTCAGAATCTCATGCGCTTCGAGGTCGGCGCGCCCTTTTTGTTCAGCGTCGGCGCGCTTGTCGCCAGCCAGGATCGCAAGCTGGGCAGGAAGGTTGAGGCCCTGGGCGAGTGTCGGCGTTGCGACGATGACCTTCGCGCCGTTGGCCCGTTTGAACATGCGCTCGGCAAGATCGCGCTCGAGCCGAAGCATGGCCGAGTTATGCGGCACGGCGATGGCGGGTCGAGGGAGCAAGGAATGCTTGAGGCCGCCGAGTTCGGCCTCGAGCGCGTCCCAGCGCTCCTGCTCGGCCTCGGTGACGTCGATTTTCTCGTTCAGTTCGTCTGATATCTCGCCCGCGACCGTGACCGCGTCGTTCTTCGTGTTTACGAACACGATTGATTTCAGACCGCTCCGAGTGGCGGAGATGGCCAACTTGGCGGCGACGTGATTGGCATTCGGCTTTAGCCGGAGCGGACCATATTTGATATCGCCGGCGAGCGCGACGGAAGCGTCGAGCACCTGCGTCATGATGCAGTGAGCACGCTTCTCGCGCAGCCAATTATGTTGCAGCCCCCAGATGGCCCATGGGTGCGCGACGAGTTGCCGTTCCGCGACGATGCGAAGCCCCTTGGCCTTCTTCGCCTTTTTCGTGTTTTCAGCGAGCTGGGCGGCCATCGCGGCCTTCTTCGCGTCTTCCAGCTCTCCGTTTTTGTAGATCACCACGCCGCGTGCTTGCCGGCTCGGCTTCCACAAGAGGTCAACGCACACGCAGTCGCGTCCGGTGAGCTGATAGATCCAGTCGGCGAATTCGGGACCGTTCTTGAGCATCGCCGACAAGAAGAGCAGATCCGCGTCGGGAGCGATGTGATTGAATGCGAGGACGCAGAGCATGCCGTCGAGCGCACGCCGAATCTTCCCTGACTGAGGGCTCAAGAGATGGCATTCGTCGAAGATCAGAAGTCCCACATCGGAGAACGCTTCGGGCGCAAACGAGAGCATCGCGAGGCAACGCTCCGGCGTCATCACCTCGATCTCCCGGAGCTGCGCGTCCAGCCCGAAGAGCAAATCGAAGTCGCTGGAGACGACCGAGCCAAGGAGTTCTTGCGGGAAGATCTCCTGCAGATCGCCGGTGAGCTGCTCAACAAGAGCATGCGTCGGCGCGAGAAACACGACCTTTTTGCCTCGGGCGAGAGCGCCCGCCAGCTTCAGTGAAGAGACGGTCGTCTTGCCTGCTCCGGTGGGAAGGACAACAACAGCCGACTTACCGGTCTCGTGGAAACCTTGCGCGACAGCCTCGCGGTGGTTCGGCCAGAGGAACGGGAAAGCATTTGCTCGCGCGCGGATCCATCTCCCCCAAAATTTTGCGTCGGCTCCGCCGGGAGGGGGAAGGTCCGCGAGTGCGGCGCTGGCGATACCACCCTGAGCCGCGATCAGGAGCGACGCGAGGTGATGCGGTCCTGCGTAGGTGTTGAGTATATTGCCACCGAGCACATCGCCGTATTGATCGTCGAAGACGGCCGAGAGCTGCAGCACGCGTTCGAAGGCGGCGCGCGCCGTATCGAAACGTCCAATGGCGGGTTGCGGTGTTGGTAGTCCGAGGAAGCGCGCGGCAAGCATCTCGATGCCGACAATGAGAGCCTCAAGGAGTGCTGCGAGCGCTTGCTCTTCCAGGCCAATCTCTCGACGCCTTGCCCGCCATCGTGACGCACGCTCGTAGATTCGGTCGAGTTGGCCGCGAGCCAGATCGGCGACATTCTCGGACAGAATGGTCGCCTCGTAACTTTGACCATCACGACGAGGAAAGATGTGCGAGGCCGCTTCGTGGGCGTCGGCATATTGTTCTGCGGCAAGAAACAGCAGGGCGGCGGCGATCGTCGGATCGAGGCGGTCCCTGTCAATATTGGAGACGACGGCGGGACCATCGGGTTCGGCCGCTTGCTTTCGTGCGAGGATTTGCTGGGCTGTTCCTGCCACGAATGCGGCCGCCCTGCGTATGGAGCCCTCGGTCTGGAGCGATGTGACTAGTTCATAAGTGTCGGAGATGCGTTCAAGCGTCCATTCGCTTTCACCATCGCTGGCTGCGTCGCCTGTGCCGCTCAATCGCGCCGACACCAGGTTCGCATAGTGCCTCGTCAGCAACGCCGGGATGTTCTGCGGATCGAGGCCCGGAACCGGGGGCGCCGACCGGAGCAGCTGAGCCGTGGCGGAATCGAACATCAGGCAACCTCCGTCTCTAGCTCGTCGAGATAGGCGACCGCCTGTGCTGCAAGGCTATCAAACCAGTCGCGGACCTTTCCTTCGACAATCAAGCTGGCGCCGATGCGGCGATCCTGACTAAGGCCGTCGAGTGCGTCGTATCCCTTGAAGAGTTTCTGCCGCTCGGCCTGGCTGTCTTGATCCTTCGGCAGCGCGAAGGCTGCGCGATAACGTCGCTGCGTACGATCCATGACGTTTGCCGCCAGCTTGGCGGAAGCACCTTCATTGATGCCACTCATCCGCAACAGAGCGGATGCGGTGGCGACGAGCTCGGCAGAACGTTTGTTCTTGTGACGGTCGAGGAACGCAGGAATGACTTTCTGGAGAAACGTGCCCCTGGGATCGTCAGTGCATTTGTCCTCGAAAATCGTCGTCATCACGACTTTTGATTTGTCGTCGGCCAGCTCGATCATCAGGCCGTCCAGGCCTTGAGACGTGGCGCTTACATGCGGGTCTTTCAGCAGCACGTCTTTTCCATAGACTTGCCGCGCGGCGATCCAGGAGATCGCTTCAAAGATGAAACCGTCGCGCTGCCACCGGGGATAACCGGTTCGCGGCGTTTTGACATCGTCCTGAACCGTCATCCTGACCCGTGCTTCTTGACGCAAGTCAGCGTCGGAAAAGGCCGGGGCGGCCGGAAGGAGTTCCCTGAGAATGTAGGCGGCATAGGCCGCTTGGCCCATTGCAATGATTGCGATCAGCTTTGCAAGGCTCGTTCCATCATTCGCGGCCCACCGGTTGCCAACGCACTGGGCGTCGATCGATACAAGTTCGGTGGACAGGGGTGGCGATGCCGTTGCAGGCGGGACTGCCGACTCTCCTTCAACCACGTCGGCCATGTGTTTACTCGCCCCCGAGCGAATCAATTGAAGTTTCGTTCACTTTAATAGATATCGAGCGGAGTGGGCCTCAAGGGCAAGCCTTCCGCTTCGTGACATTTTGCCCTCTGCTATGATTTTCTGATGACTACGAAATCCACCAAAACAAAGATTTGCATTGGCGCGCCGATCGAGCATGAGTCGGAGCGAAAATTCTTGTCATCTATAGTTTCATGGCTCGAAGAGAAAAAGATCCCGTCGATCGTTCTCGCCAATATCGAACTCGAAGGTCGTCAAATCGATTGCGTAATCGCCACGGCGGATTCCGCTTCAGTCGTGGAGGTGAAGACCAGCCGGCTGCCGATCCGCGGTGAGGCCAACGGAACCTGGATGCGGTTGTCTGCTTCCGGCGAGTGGAAAGAGTACACGAACGCCTATCAGCAGGCGGTAGGCGCGAAGAACAGTGTGCGCGATGCAATGCAGGCGGCAAAGCCGGTGGGCCACTTCTATCCGGATGGGTACGTCGTGTTCACCAGCCCAATCCCTGAAGGATCCGTCGTCACGCCGGGCAATTTCAAGGCGCTTGTCACGACCATCGAGTTGTTCCCGGGCCAACTGAAAACGGTCGGGGCATCACCTTGGTCATTGGCGGACTGGGAAGTATTCGCG
>NZ_RZSG01000659.1:0-3382 GCF_003997725.1 Mesorhizobium sp. M4A.F.Ca.ET.050.02.1.1 | reverse complement strand
GGCCGTGATTGTACTCGGCGGCGGTGAAGATGAAGCCGTCGAAAGAGGCGACCTTCTTCTGCCAGCGCTGCGCCACCTCGTTCTGCGACGGCGCCCAGGCGGAGGAAGCGACCTCGTCGAAGAACGGCAGCGGGAAGTCGCGCAGGTCGACGACTTCGACGTCGATGTCTGCATGCGCCTTGGCGATCTTGGCGATCCACTCGGTCGGCACGTCGGCGAAGCGTGCGGCGCGCGTCGAACCGACGATAATGGCGATTTTGGGCTTGGACATTTTGGGAGGCTCTCCTTGCGGGAAATTGTGGTATCGTTTGGATACCGGCGCTATATGAGATACCGCAAAAGCGAAGTGCAAGGAGGCACGTTTTTGTTACTGAGGCACCCGCATATCACCGAAGACTGTCGCGCCGTGTCGGAAATCCTGCAGCGCGTCGGCGACAAATGGACCGTTCTGGTGGTCGGCAAGCTCGGCGACGGACCGCTGCGCTTCAATGAACTGCGCGCCGCCGTCGGCGGCATTTCGCAGAAGATGCTGACCACCACATTGCGCGGTCTGGAGCGCGATGGCTTCGTCATCCGCACCGTCTTCCCGACCATCCCGCCGCGCGTCGACTACGAGCTGACAGAGCTTGGCCACGAGCTGTTGGTCCCCGTCAGCGCGCTCGGCGCATGGGCGCGCAGGAACACCGCCAGGGTCAGGGCCGCGCGCGAGAAATTCGACGGTCTGCACGGCTGAAAGCCTGTTGCCGCAAGGATTTTTGGCGCAAGCCCGCGAAGGATGAACCTTCGTGCCGACCCGTTTTCTGGCCGGCCGCTGTGGCGTGTCCGTCCCGTTTTCAGCTTCCGGTGGATCGTCTCGCAGTCAGCCCGGCGGGCCGTCTGCTCGCGGCAATCGTCCGCGGTTTCTGGCCGGCGTCGCAACTGATCGCCAGGCATTTTTCGCTTGCGCCCGGCGGCTTGCCGATGACGCAATTTTGCGAAGCGCAAGAGAGCCTGGCATCGGCTTGCTTGATCTCGGTATAGGCGGTTGCGGCGAGCAGGCCGAACAGGCCCAGGACGGCTCCCGCAAGAACACCGTTCAGCGTTCGTTGACGCATTGTCTTCCCCCAAGCCCCGGCGGACTTGGTCACGGAAATTTGCGCATGACTGTGAAGGAGCTCACGCAGCCCGCCGGCAGGGCCCTCGCCTGCCGGAGCCGGATTAGCCTTCGGCCGGAACCGCCTTCGGCTTGCCCTCGCCGTCCAGCGCCACCATGACGAAATCGGCATGGGTGACCTTCTCCATCAGGTCGGACAGATAGCGCTGCGCCCAGGCCTCGACCTTGAGCGCCATCGAGGTGCGGCCGACGCGCTCGACATGGGTGTAGATGCAGAGCGTGTCGCCGATCTTCATCGGCTTGGCGAAGGACATCTCCTTGACCGCCGCCGTCACCACGCGGCCCTTGGCGCGCTCGGCGGCGCGGATGCCGCAGGCAAGGTCCATCTGCGCCATCACCCAGCCGCCGAAGATATCGCCAGCCGCGTTGGCGTCGGACGGCATGGCCAGCGTCCGCAGTGTCAGGTCGCCGATCGGCCGTCCGTCCGCGTAGTGCACCATACCGCAAATCCCCTGAGATCGATGACATGATCCCGTAGCGTCACGGCGCCGGCAGGTCAACGCGCCGCCGATGCTGTCGCAAGGAGCGGCTGGCTTGACCCTAAAAGTAGCGCTCGAGGTTCGCGCGGATGCGATCGAGCACGGTAGCCCCGGAAACGTCGGGGACGAATTCCTTGCCGGTGATCGCCTCATAGGCCTGCGCATAGACCTGCGAAGCCTGTGCGACGATCTCGTCCGGTATCGTCGGGATCGGATCCCTGTAAGGATCGCAGCGCGCCGCGACCCATGACCGGATGAAATCCTTGTCGAAACTCTCCGGCCGCCCACCGCTCGCGAAGGCATCTTCGTAGCTCGCCGCAATCCAGTACCGGCTGCTGTCCGGCGTATGGATTTCGTCGGCCAGGATTATGGCCCCGCTCTTGTCGGTGCCGAATTCATATTTCGTATCGGCCAGGATCAGGCCGCGTTCGGCGGCTCGCGCCTGGCCGCGGGCGAACAGCCGCAAGGCGTAGTCCGACACCGTATCCCACTGTGCTGGCGTAAGAAGTCCCTGTTCGAGGATCTCGGCCTTCGACAGCGGCTCGTCATGGCCGCCATCCGCGGCCTTGCTCGTCGGGGTGATCACCGGCTCGGCCAATCTCTCATTGTCGCGCAAGCCGTCCGGCAGGTTCATTCCATACATGGTCCGCTCGCCCTTCCGGTACCTGGTCAGGATCGAGGTGCTGGTGGTTCCCGCCAGATAGCCGCGCACGACGATCTCGACCGGCAGGATATCGAGCCTTGTGCCGACGACGACGTTCGGGTCGGGGTATTCGAGAACATGGTTCGGGCAGATGTCGGCCGTTTCCTCGAACCAGTAGCGGGCGGTCTGGGTGAGGATCTCGCCCTTGAACGGGATCGAGGCCAGGATGATGTCGAAGGCGCTGAGGCGATCGGTGGCGATGATGATGCGCCTGCCGTCCGGCAGGTCGTAGTTTTCGCGGACCTTGCCCTTGTAGTAACCGGGCAGTTCCGGGATGAAGGCATCGGAGAGGGTACGCATATGGATCTCCTGCCTCCCGCGGATTGCTCGATGCCTTCGCATAAGCTCTCGACCCCGTGCATATCAAGCGGGATTGTCGGGTTATCCCGCAACTCCATCGTATTGCGGCGGTCGTATTTTTCACAACCGATGCCGGAAGGCGCGGCGACGCGGCGAACCCGGCGCGTCTAGGCTGCGGCCAGATTTCCGGAGCCGCACCGACCAGTCATGCAGACCTATGATTTCATCATCGTCGGCTCCGGCTCGGCCGGTTCGGTGCTTGCCGAAAGACTGTCGGCATCGGGCCGTTTCTCGGTCCTGGTGCTGGAGGCCGGCGGCACCGACCGCCGCTTCTACGTCCAGATGCCGCTCGGCTACGGCAAGACCTTCTTCGACCCGGCCGTCAACTGGAACTATAAAGCGGAGCCCGATCCTGGCCTTGGCGGAAACGCCGACCACTGGCCGCGCGGCAAGCTGCTCGGCGGGTCGAGCTCGATCAACGCCATGGTGTATATCAGGGGGGCGCGCGAGGATTTCGACGCCTGGGCAGCCGCCGGCAATCCAGGTTGGAGCTACGACGACCTGCTCCCCGCCTTCAAGGCGCTGGAGGACAATGAAGCCGGCGCCAACCAGTGGCGCGGTGTCGGCGGCCCGTTGCGCATCACCGATTGCTCGGACGCGGTGCATCCGCTGACGAAGCGCTACCTGGCGGCCGCCCAACAGGCCGGCCTGCCGTTCAATCCGGACTTCAACGGCGCCTCCCAGGAA